>JAHDVN010000071.1 GCA_023384635.1 Thermoanaerobaculia bacterium | reverse complement strand
GTCGGGCGGCGCCATCGAGCGCAACGTGCGCATCTGGCTCGACGCCTCCCGCCTCGACGAGAAGGGGCTCACGGTGGTCGACGTCATCGCCGCCCTCCAGCGCGAGCACGTCGAGCTGCCCGCCGGCCGCCTCGAGACCTCGGGGCGCGAAGTGAACGTCCGCGTGCTCGGCGAGGCGCTCGACCTCGACACCCTGCGGCGGATCGTGGTCCGCGAACGGGCCGGAGCCACCACCTACCTCGAGGACGTGGCCCTGGTCGAGGACGGCTTCGAGGACATCCGGCGCATGGCGCGCGTCAACGGCGAGCCGGCGCAGGGGATGGGGATCAAGAAGCAGCGCGGCAGCAACGCGGTGGCGGTGGCCAAGGCGGTGCGCGCCGAGCTCGACCGCATCCAGGAGTCCCTGCCCGAGGGCATGCAGCTGGGGATCAACTTCGACTCCACCCGCTTCATCGAGGAGTCGGTGCACGAGATCCAGTTCGAGATCCTGCTCGCAGTGCTGCTGACCGCCATCGTCTGCTGGATGTTCCTGGGCTCGATCTCGAGCACCCTCAACGTGGTGCTCGCGATCCCGATGTCGCTCTTCGGCACCATCGCCGTCATCTACTTCCTCGGCTACACCCTCAACACCTTCACGCTGCTGGGGCTGGGGCTCGCGGTCGGGATCGTGGTCGACGATGCGATCATGGTCATGGAGAACATCTTCCGCCACGGCGAGATGGGCAAGAGCCCGGTGCGCGCCGCGCAGGAGGGGACGCGCGAGATCACCTTCGCCGCCCTGTCGGCGACGCTGGCGGTGGTGGCGATCTTCATCCCCGTGGTCTTCATGAAGGGGGTGATCGGCCGCTTCTTCCTGCAGTTCGGCGTCACGCTCTGCGTGGCGGTGCTGCTCTCCTACCTCGAGGCGATCACGCTCGCGCCGGCGCGCTGCGCCCAGATGCTCACCTTCGGCCGCGAGGGGCGCAGCCGCATCGGCCGCGCCGTCGACCGCGGCTTCTCCTGGCTCGAGCGGATCTACGGGCGCTCGCTGCGCCGCTCGCTCCGCTGGGCGGGGCTGGTGCTCGCCGGCGGCGTCGGCCTCTTCGTGGTGGCCCTGCTCGTGATGCGCGCCCTGCCGCGGGAGTTCGTTCCCTCGCAGGACCAGAGCCGGCTCATGGTCCGCCTGCAGACCGCGGTCGGCTCCGACCTCTCGGAGACGGACCGCCTCTTCCAGCGCGCCGAGTCGTTCCTGCTCTCGCGGCCGGAGACCGACCGCCTCTTCGGCGTGGTCGGCGGTTTCGGGGCGGGGGTCAACGGCGGCGTCCTCTTCGTCACCATGCTGCCCCCCGAGGAGCGAGCGCTGACGCAGCGCGACTTCATGGGGGTGCTCCGGCGCGAGCTCAACGCCATCCCCGGCCTCCGCGCGGTGATCCAGGACCTCTCCCAGCAGGGCTTCACGGCCCAGCGCGGCTTCCCCGTCGAGTTCTCGGTGCGCGGCTCGGACTGGGACCAGCTCATCGCGGTGAGCCAGCAGGTGATGGGGAAGCTGCGCGAGACCGGCACGGTGGTCGACCTCGACACCGACTACCAACTCGGCATGCCCGAGCTCCAGATCTTCCCGGACCGGGCGCGCGCCGCCGACCTCGGCGTCTCGGTCGAGGACGTCGCGACGACGCTCAACGCCCTGGTCGGCGGGCTGCGCGTGGGCAAGTACTCGGCCGGCGGCCGGCGGGTGGACGTGCGGCTGCGTCTCCTCGCCGATCAGCGCGCGCGCCCCGAGGATCTCTCGCGCCTCCGGGTGCGCACGCGCGGCGACGACCTCGTGCCCCTCTCCTCGCTGGTCTCCGCCGAGGAGAAGCCGGCGCTGCAGGCGATCTACCGCCGCGACCGCGAGCGGGCGATCACGGTCTACGCGAACGTGGCGCCCGGCGCCTCCCAGGACCAGGCGCTGGCGGCCGTCCAGGCCCTTTCGCGCGACATGCCGGTGGGCACGAGGCTGGTCCTGGGCGGGGCCAGCGTCGAGTTCCAGCAGTCGTTCAGGTCGCTCCTCTTCGCCCTCTTCCTGGGGATCCTGGTCGCCTACATGATCCTCGCCTCGCAGTTCAACTCCTTCCTGCATCCGGTGACGGTGCTCACCATCCTCCCGCTCTCGGTGGCCGGAGCCGCCTTCGCGCTGATGCTCAGCGGCCGCAGCCTGAACATCTTCAGCATGATCGGCCTGCTGCTCCTGATGGGGATCGTGAAGAAGAACTCGATCATCCTGGTCGACTTCGCCAATCAGCTGCGGGAGCGCGGTTTCGACGCCCTGCGTGCGATCCGCCGGGCCGGCCCGACGCGGCTGCGGCCGATCCTCATGACCTCGGCGGCGACGATGATGGCGGCGCTGCCGCCGGCGCTCGGGCTGGGCGCCGGCTCGGAGATCCGCAACCCGATGGCGATCGCGGTGATCGGAGGACTGGTCGTCTCGACCGCCCTGTCGCTGCTCGTGGTGCCGGCCTTCTACCTGCTGGCCGACCGCGGCAAGCAGCGGCTCGCGGCGCGCGCGCGCCGGGCGGCGGCAGGCGGGGCTTCCGCGGCCGGCGAAGTCGCCGAGCGGTAGCCGCGACTCCCCACCGGGCCGCGGGCGGCCTCAGAGCACGCTGGTCTCGGGGGCGACGATCTCGTCGATGCGGCGGAGGTCCTCGGGGCGGAAGGTCACCTCGAGGGCCCGCAGGTTCCCTTCCAGCTGGGCCATGGTGCGCGGGCCGATGATCGTGCTCGTGACCGCCGGGTGCAGGAGAGTCCAGGCGAGGGCCATCTCGGGAAGCGCCACTCCCAACTCCCCGGCCACCCCGGAGAGGGCCTCGACGGCCGCCAGCCTCGGCTCGAATCGGGGCTCGGTGGTGTCGCCCACCCATTGCGCAGCGCGCGGGCTGTCCTTCGGATTGGGCTCGCCGCGGCGGTACTTGCCGGCCAGGAACCCCCCTTCGAGCGGGCTCCAGACCATCACGCCGAGCCCGTGCCGCCGGCACATCGGGAAGTGCTCGCTCTCCATGGTGCGGCGCAGCAGGCTGTAGGGAGGCTGCAGCGCCGTGAACCGCTCGTAGCCACGCCGCTCGGCGAGCGCCAGGGTCTCCACGATCTCCCAGGCGGGGAGGCGCGGCTGGCCCGGGATGGCGCGGTCGTTCGTCGAGCAGCCGAGGTAGCGGACCTTCCCCTGCCGCACGAGGTCGGAGAGCGCGGAGAGGGTCTCGTCCCAGGGGACCTCGGGGTCCGGCCGGTGGATCTGGTAGAGGTCGATGACGTCGGTGCCGAGGCGGCGCAGGCTCGCTTCGCACTGCTCCTGGATCGCCTTGCGCGACAGCCCGCGGTCGTTCGGCCCGGGGCCCATGGCGCCCCAGACCTTGGTGGCGAGCACCACCTGCTGGCGCCGCCCGGCGATGGCGCGCCCGACGATCTCCTCCGCCTCGCCGTGCGAGTAGACGTTGGCGGTGTCGAGGAAGTTGATGCCGGCGTCGAGCGCCCGGTGGACGATGCGCACCGCGTCGGCGTGATCCGGGTTCCCCCAGCGGCCGAACATCATGGTGCCGAGGCAGAGGGGCGAGACCTTCACCCCCGCCGCGCCGAGATTCCGGTACTCCATGAGCGCTCCTCCCCGGCCTCCGGCGGAGGCCGTCGCCGATGCCGATGGTACGGGGAGCATACTCTCCCCGCCTGCCGTTGCCAGCCGGAGTGCGCCCCGATACCATCCTCCGGTCGCGAGGGAGGTGCCGATGCGCGTCGTCGAGTGTGTTCCGAACATCTCCGAGGGCCGGCGGCCCGAGGTCTACGAGGCGGTCGCCCGCGCGGTCGCCGCCACCCCGGGGGTCGCGCTGCTCAACGTCGATCCGGGCGCGGAGACGAACCGCACCGTGATCACCTTCGTGGGCGCCCCGGAGGCGGTCCTGGAGGGGGCGTGGCGGCTGCTGGTGGCGGCGCTCGAGCGGATCGACATGCGCACCCAGAGCGGCGCCCACCCGCGCCTCGGAGCGGTCGACGTGGTGCCGTTCGTGCCCGTCGGCGGAGTCTCCATGGAGGAGTGCGCCGAGCTAGCCCGCCGGCTCGGCGAGCGCGCCGGGCGCGAGCTCGGGCTGCCCGTCTACCTCTACGAGGCGGCCGCGACGCGGCCGGAGCGCCGCAACCTGGCGACGATCCGCGCCGGCGAGTACGAGGGGCTCGAGGCGAAGCTGGCCGATCCGGCCTGGCAGCCGGACTTCGGCCCCGCCGCCTTCCTGCCGGCGAGCGGCGCCACCGTCATGGGCGCCCGCAACTTCCTCGTCGCCTACAACGTGAACCTGAACACGCTCGACAAGCGGCTCGCCAACCGGGTGGCGTTCGACATCCGCGAGAAGGGGCGCCGGCAGCTCGACGCCGCCGGCAAGCCGCTCCGGGACGCGGCGGGCGAGGAGGTCTGGGAGCCCGGCCTGCTGCCCGGTGTCAAGGCGGTCGGCTGGACGATCCCGGAGTTCGGCTGCGCCCAGGTCTCGATCAACATCACCGATCTCGAGGCGACGCCGCTCCACGCGGTCTTCGACACCTGCGTCGAGCGGGCCACGGCGCGCGGCCTGCGGGTCACCGGCTCGGAGCTCGTCGGCCTGGTGCCGCTCTCGGTACTGCTCGACGCCGGCCGCCACTACCTGCGGCGCATGGGGCGCTCGACCGGCGTCTCGGAGGCGGCGCTGGTGCAGACCGCGGTGCGCACCCTCGGCCTGAACGAGGTCAAGCCGTTCGACGTCCGCGAGCGCGTCATCGAGTACCGCCTCGCGCCCCCCGCGCCGCTCGCGGCGCTGACCCTCGGCGGCTTCGCCGACGAGCTGGCGAGCGAGTCGCCGGCGCCCGGCGGCGGCTCGGTGGCAGCCTACGCCGGCGCGCTCGGGGCCGGCCTCGCGGCGATGGTGGCGAACCTCTCGCACCCGAAGAAGGGGTTCGAGGACCGCCTCGAGCGGCTCGAAGAGATCGCGGTCCGCGGCCAGGCGCTCAAGGCGCGGCTCCTCGCCGCGGTCGACGCCGACACCGCCGCCTTCGACCGCCTGCTCGAGGCGATGCGCCTGCCCCACGGGGACGACGCCCAGCGCTCGGCGCGCGAGGCGGCGCTGCGCGAGGCGACGATCGGCGCCATCGAGGTGCCGCTCGGCGTCCTCGAGGCCTGTCCGGAGGTCGCCGAGCTCTGCCTCGAGGTCGGGGCGATCGGCCTCGAGGCCTCCCTCTCCGACGCCGGCACGGGGGCCCAGATGGCCCGCGCCGCGGCGGGCGGGGCCTACCAGAACGTCTGCATCAACGCCAAGGATCTGGCCGACCGCGCGGCGCGCGCGGCGCTCCTGGCGCGCGCCGACACCGCCTGGAACCGCGTGCGGGAGCTGCACGCGCGGGCCGAGACGGAGATCCTCGGGGCGCTGCGCCAGGGCCTCTGAAGCCGGGCGGGCGAGGCCTGGGCGCTTGATCCGGACGACGCCGCTGGAGCGCCTGCGCCTCTGGAGCGGCCGCGGCATCGTCGCCGCAGCCGCGCTCCTCGCCGTCTCCTGGTGGGCGAAGGGGCGCCTGCCAACGCCGGCGGAGATCCGGCCCGAGAGCCTGCCGGAGCCGGTGCAGGAGGAGACCCTCCGCGAGCCGTTCAGCTTCCCGTACGAGGGGCGCGCGTGCCGGGTCCGGCCGGTGGCGAGCTACGAGATCGCCGGCCTGGTGGTGACGCACAACGACATCCACAGCTTCGCCGACATCTACCACGACGCCTCCTCCGTCGACACGAAGGACCTCTGCATCGTCTGGGGCGCGAACCTTGAGCAGGGCGACTACCTCGGCGTCGACTTCTGGAGCGGCCCGTTCACCTGCTACGCGCGCTGGCCGGCGGGGAGCCGCTTCGACCTGGCCGGGATCTCGAACAGTCACCTGATCGCCGACGACGCCAGCGTTCGCCGTGCGATCGCCGGGGTGCGCATCGGCGACCAGGTGCGCCTGCGCGGCCTGCTGGTCGACTACCAGATGGACGACTGGGAGGGGTTCTGGCGCCGCACCTCGACGCGCCGCGACGACGGCGACTGCGAGGTCCTCTTCGTCGAGTCGGTGGAGGTCCTGGCGCGCGCGACCCCCGGCTGGTACCGCCTCTTCGGCCTCGCGCGCGGCCTCCTGGTCGGCCTCCCCCTGCTCTGGGTCGCCCTCTTCGCGCTCCAGGCGCACCGCGGGGAGAGCGTCCAGCTCGGCCGGCTCTGAGAGCTTGACCTCCGCGCGGCGGAACGGTACGTTGGCGCGGCGAACAACCCCGGAGGTCGGATGCCTTCCAGACGAACGTCTCGCCGGTGGCTCGAGCCCGCCGCCCTGGTCTCTCTCCTGCTCTTCGCCGGCTGCGCCACGGCACCGCCGGCGGATTCCGGCGCGGCAGCCGCGGTCCCCCGGCCCCCGGCAGGGGAGGCGACACCCGCCTCCGCGGTCGACGAGGTCAAGGTCGCGCTGCTCTCCGGCCGGGCGATCACCGTCGAGCAGCTGCGCGCCGAGATGGCCCGGCGGGGCGGTTCGCTGCCCGGCGCCTACGCCACCGCGGAGCAGCGGCGCGCGCTGCTCGACGAGATGGTCCGTGCCAGCGCCATCGCCGAGACCGCCCGCCGCGAGGGCCTCGACCGCGATCCGGAGCTGTCCGCCGCCTTCGAGCGGCTGCTCGTGCGCCGCTACCTCGATCTCCACCTCGAGCCCGAGCTCGACGCCATCTCGGTGAGCGACGAGGAGATCGAGCGCTTCTACCGGGAGCGCGAGGAGGAGTTCCGCAACCCGGCCCGCTCCCGCGCGGCGTGGCTCCTGGTGGAGGTCGCCGAGCGCGCGTCGGAGGGCGGGGGGGGGGGGGCCGAGCTCGCGGCGCGGGCCGAGACGGTGCGGCGCGCGGCGCTCGCCCTCCCGGCGGGCACCCGCAACTTCGGAGCGCTCGCCATCGAGCTCTCCGACGACACCGCGACGCGCTACACCGGCGGTGAGATCGGCTGGATCTCGGCGTGGGACCTCGACCGCCACCGCCTCGGCCGCGCGCTGGTCGAGGGGGTCCTGGCTCTGTCGGCGCCGGGGGAGGTCAGCCCGGTCCTCCGGGTCGACCGCGGCTTCGCGGTGGCGAAGCTGGTCGAGTTGGAGCCGGCCGCCCCCACGCCGCTCGAGAAGCTCCGCGCCGGCCTGCGCAACCGGCTGCTGCGTGAGAAGCGGGAGGCGGCGACCGCGGCCTTCCACGAGCGGCTGCTCGGGCAGTTCGAGGTCTGGATCGACGCCGACGCCCTGGAGCGGCTCGGGCCGGCGCAGCCTCTTCGCCGCGACGGCGCCGAGAGCGGTCCGCCGGCGCTGCCGCCCGGCTGAGGCGGGCGGCGCCGACCGATGGCACGGCCCGCCGAGGCGGCCGCCGCTCCCCCGCCGGAGGAGTGGAGCACCTGGCGCTACCGCGACCTGGTCGACCTGCTCGCCCCCCGCCTCGCGGCGGGCGCCAGCCTGGTCGATCTCGGCGCCGGGACGGGCAACACCCTCGCCTTCCTCCGTGACGCCCTCGGCCTCGGTCCGCTGCTCGCCGTCGAGCAGGATCCCGCCCGCGCGCAGGCGGCGGCCCTCCTCGGCTGTCCGGTCCTCGTCGCCTCGGTGCTCGACCCGGCCGCGCTCGCGCCCCACCGCGCCGGCTTCGACGTCGCCGTAGCCGGCGACCTCCTCCACCACCTCACCGGCAGCTCCCGCGGTGCCTCGCGCGCGCTCGCCCGCACCGCCCTGGAGCTCGCGCGCGACCTCGTCCGCCCGGGAGGGTGGCTGGCGGTCCTGGAGCCCACCTTCCGGCCGCTCGCCGTCGCCACCGCCGCCCTCCATCTGAAGCGCGCGGTCGCCCGGTACCGCTCCCGGCGCCTCGAGCTCGGCCCCCGCTGGCTCAACCTCGGGCCGCCCGTGGTCTGCCTCCACGACGCGGGCGAGCTCCGGCGCCTCGTCGCGGACCTCGCCGGCGTCGAGCTCGTAGCGGTGACCGAACGGGAGCGCTTCGCCCCCTGGCCGCTGCGGCGCGGGCGGGCGACCCTGCTGGCGAGGCGCGCGTGAACGGAGCCGGCCTTCCCCGGCTCGTGCGCGCTCCGGAGTGGTGGCACTCGAAGCTCCCGCCGCTGCTCGCGATCGCCTACTTCCTGCTCGGCCGCGCCGAGGCGGTGGCGTGGCCCGCGGTCGCGGCCCTGCTGCCCTTCCTCGCGAGCGCCGCCGGCACCGCGGCGTGCGGGCACCTCTGGAACGACCTCGGCGACCTCGAGGCCGACCGCCGGGCGGGGCGCGAGCGGCCGCTGGCGGCGCTCCCTCGGCGGCGCCGGACGGCCCTGCTCCTCGGCGCCACCCTGCTCGCCGTGTTCCCCTGGGCCCTGCTCCCGCCGGCACCTCTCGCCTGGGCCCTGCTCGCCGCCGAGCTCGCGCTGCTCGCCGCCTACGCGCTGCCGCCGCTGCGGCTCAAGGAGCGGGGCCTCGCCGGCGCACTGGCCGACTCGCTCTACGGCCACGCCCTTCCCGCCGCGATCACCGCGGCGCTCTTCGCCGTGGTGGCCGGCCCCGGGCGCGGGCTCGCGCTCGCGGGGGCGCTGCTGCTCGCCTGGAAGGGGGCGCAGGGGCTCTGCGGCGCGCTGGTGGGGCAGGTCCGCGACCGGAGGGCCGACCGCGCGGCCGGGACCCGGTCGTTCGCGCGGCGCTTCGGGCCACGCCGGACCCTGCTTCTCGTCAACCGCCTGCTCCTCCCGGCGCAGGCGGTCGCCTTCGCCGCCCTCCTCGCCTGGGCGACACCCGCGCTGCCGTGGCTCCTCCCCGCCTTCGCCCTCCATCTGCTCTGGACGGCGTGGCGGATCCATCGGCGCTGGGGCCACGGGCGCGCCTTCTACCGGACCGGCTACCCGGGCTACGCCTACCTGAACGACTTCCACGAGCGGTGGCTGCCGCTCCTCGTGCTGCCCCCGCTCGCCCTCGGCTCGGTGGCCGGCGCGACGGTCTCGCTCCTCCACCTCGCCCTCTTCCGCACCGGTCTCGACCCGCTCCTCGGCCTGCGGCGCGGGGCGGCAGCATGACCCTGCCCGGCCGGTTCGTCTTTTGCGCCGTGGGGGGCGAGGAGCACCTCGCCCGGCTCCGGCGCGCCGTCGCCGCGCTCCGGCCGCGCACGGCGGCCGAGATCGTGCTCGTCACCGACCCCAGCCGGACCGCCGGAGCGCTGCCGCCGCTCCCGCGCGTGGACCTGAGCGCCCCGGCCGGCCTCTCGGACCGCGCCGCGGTGATCTGGCTCAAGACGCGGCTCGCCGACCTCTTCCCCGCCGGGACGAGCTGCTATCTCGACACCGACCTCGAAGCCCGCGGCCCGGCCGTCGACGAGCTGTTCGCAGAGTTCCGGCCCCCCGCGTCGTTCGCCGCCGACCTCACGAGCCCGGGCGCGAGCCTGCGGACCTTCAGCCGGCACGCGGTGCGCTGCGCCTGTCACCGGGAGGGCGAGCGGCTCGAGCGCTTCGCGGCCGAGGTGGAGGACCTGACGCGGTTCCACGCGCGGCACGCCGCGGCACTCGCGCGTCTAAGCGACGGTACCCTCTACCGCGCCCCCGAGTTCCGCGGGCGCCGCCGCTTCGGCCGCTGGGGCCGCTGGTGGCGCGGCGAGGCGAGTGGCCGCTCGGCCGACGGGGCGGTCGCCTGGCGACAGCGCTTCGCAGGCGGACGGCCGGTGGAGATCCGCTGGCGCTTCGCCGGGGAGGCCTGGGAGCTCGAGCGGGTCGGGAGCTCGGAGCGGTGGCTGCACCCGTCCGGCGCGCAACTCGCCTGGCACCTCGCGGCGGGGCCGGTGGATGCCGGCGACGGCCACTGGGAGAGCCCCTCCGGCGAGTCGTTCCGGCGGCTGTCATCCCCCGCGGGCGAGGAGCTCCTCTGGTTCGCCGACGGCCGGCCGCGACGGCGCTGGGTGCACGACGAGCAGCACCCGCACGGGGGGCGCTGGCTCGATCCGCAGGGGCGGGACCTCGGCGAGTGCGACCACCTGGCCGAGCTGCTCGAGCGCCAGCTGGGAGTCGCCGTCCCCCGCCGCGGCTGGCTCCCCTGGAACGGCGGGCTCTTCCTCTTCTCCGGGGCCTCCCGGGAGCTCCTCCACGGCTGGTGGCGCGACTGCGAGCGGCTCTGGCGGGCGCCGGAGGCGATCGAGCGGGACCAGGGGGCGCTCGTCGCCACCGTCTGGCGGCTCGGGCTCGCCGACCACCCGCGCCTGCCGCAGCGGTTCAACTGGATCGTGCCGCCGCGGCACCCGCCACGCGAGCCCTGGCCGGAGGATCTCGCCTTCGTCCACTGGATCGGCGGCGGGCCGGGAGGCGAGGCCGGCGGCGGCCAGACCTGACGGCCCCGGGCCGTCAAGCGGGAGTTGGCGAGGCCACGGCACCCCGCCTCTCGGCGACGAGCGCGGCGATCCTGGCGTGCAGCCGCGGCTCGCAGACCGCGACGTCGAAGCGCTGCCGCACCGCCGCGGCCGCCGCCCTGGCCAGGTGGCCGGCGAGCGCGGCGTCGTCGAGCAGTCGTCCGATCGCAGCCGCGAGCTCGGCGGGCCGCCCCGGCGCCACGAGCCAGCCCTCCTCTGCGTGTGCCATCGCCTCCGTGATCGAGCCCGCCGTCGTCGCCACCACCGGCCGGCCGCTCGCCATCGCCTCGAGGAGCGCCGTCGGGATCCCGTCCTTGTCGCCCCCCGGGAGCTCGACCGAGGGGAAGAGGACGAGATCGGCGCCAGCGAGCGCCCGCCGCAACGCCGCCTCGCCGCAGCGGCCGAGGAGGCGGACGTGCCCGGCGACTCCGTACGCCTCGATCGCCTCGCAGAGCGCCGCGAGCGCGGCCCGGCCCGCCGTGTCCTCACCCGCCGCGCCGGCGATCTCGAGCTCGACCTCCCGCCCTCCGGCCAGGAGCTCGGCCAGCGCCGCCACGGCGTCGGGCAGCCCCTTCTTCGCGTCGATCCGGCAGACGGCGAGCAGGCGCCGCCGGCCGTCGGGAGCGCGCGGCGGCAGGACCGGGAAGCGGCGGCAGTCGACTGCGTTCGGCTTGACGAGGATGCGCGGCGCGGCTCCGGGTGCGAGCTGCCGGAGCTCGCCGGCGATCCGCTCCGAGGTGGCGACGAGGAGGTCCGCGGAGGCCAGGTGGAGGGGCACGACCTTGAGCGGATCGTCCGCCAGCAGGTGGTCCGCGTAGCAGCTCACCCCGCGCGGCAGGTCGAGCAGGCGGGCCGCGACGTGGGCGGCGAGCGAGCCCTCGTAGAAGAAGTAGGAGTGGAGGTAGTCGGCGCGCCACGCCTCGGCGAGCTCCGCGAAGAGAAAGGCGCGGAGCGCGGCCGGGTGCGAGAGGAGCGCCTCCTCCTCCAGGCAGGAAGCGGCGGCCAGCTCGGCGAGGAGATCGCCGACCCGGCTCGGGTCGCGGCGTCGCCAGCGCGCGAGCGCAGCGGCTCCGGCCTGCCGATCGCATTCGAGATCGAGGAGGCACGGGGCAATCGCCGCCAGCCGCGGCGGGAGCTCGCGCGCCGGGCCGCGCCGCGACCGGCAGAGGCGCACCTCGAACCCGGCCCCGCCGAGCGCCGCGAGCTCCTGGTAGACGAAGGTGTGGGAGTAGACCGGCACCGTCCAGGCCCCGATCGCGAGCACCCGCCCGCGCCCCCCGGCCGGAGGCAGCCGGGAGAGCGCCTCCCGGGCCCGGTGGTGGTGCCGCTCGGCCCGCCGGCCGGCGATCTCCTCCACCCTCCGCCGCCCGCCCGCCAGGAGTCGAGCCGGAAGGTGCCAGGCGATCTGCCGGACCCTCCGTCCGGCCGCCGCCAGAAGGTGCCAGGCGTCTTGCGGGTTTTGCGGGGCGCCCTGCGGATGGCGCTGCCGCCGCGCCGGCGACGGGAGGTTCATCGGCCGGAGGCCCCCCCTTCTGCGGCCACCTCCCGATAGAGCTCGAGGCTCCGCTCGGCCATCCCCAGATCGCTGAAGTCCCGCTCGACGCGCAGGCGGGCGGCGCGGCCGAGCCGGGCCGCCAGTGCGGGGTCGTCGAGGAGCAGCTCGACCGCCGCCGCGGTCGCTGCGGGCTCTCCCGGGGGGACGAGGAGCGCCTCGCGGCCGGCCTCGACGATCTCGGGGACGCCCCCCACCGCCGAGGCCACGACCGGAGCCTCGGCCGCCATCGCCTCGAGGAGGGCGTACGGGGCGTTCTCCCATCGGCTGGGGAGCAGCACCACCGCGGCCCGGGCCATCTCGCGGCGCACCTCGTCCGGGGCGACTCGCGCGGCGTGCTCGGCCCGGCCGCGCCCCTCGCCGGCGAGCCGTGCGAGGCGCGGACCGAGGTCGCACGCCCAGGCCCCGAAGAGGTCCGCGCCGAGGAAGCGCACTGTTGCGGCGCGGCGCGCCACGAGCCTCGCCGCCACCTCCCCGGCGACCTCGATCCCCTTGCGCGGCTCGAGCCGGCCCGGGACGAGCACGACCGGCGCGGCGCCTCCCGCGGCGCCGGCGCGCTCGCGTCGATCCGCCTCGCCGCCGCCCCCGTCGAGCCGCACGCCGTTCGGGATCACGCGGATCGCCCCCTCGAGGCCGAACCCCGGCGCCACCTCTGCCGCGAGGAAGCGGGAGGGGGAGCTCCAGGCCCGGGCGCTCCGGACCCCCCGCCTCTCCAGCGCCGCCGCCAGCCTCCGGTCGG
>JAHDVN010000070.1:1197-12685 GCA_023384635.1 Thermoanaerobaculia bacterium | reverse complement strand
CACCGCCAACCGTGCCCCGAACCTGTAGGGGCGCGTCGCGACGCGCCCGTCGGGAAGGTGGCCGGGACCTTCCTTCCTGCCTGCCCCGCGTAAGATCGCCCCATGGGAACCACACGGCTGCGCGAGGAGGACGCCCGGGCGATCCTCCTCGTGCGCGCTTTCGAGGAGGTCGATCGCGAGGGCGAGCTCGCGCTCCCGGCCGCCGCGACGCCGGCGGAGGGAAGCCCCGGCGCCCGCCTCGCCGGCCGGGCCCGGCCCCTGCTCGCCGCCCTCGACTCGCGCTTCCCCTTCCTGCCCACGCTGCGGCGCACCGCCGGCCTCTCCCCGCGCCTCGGCGCGGGGGTGGCCCTCGCCGCGCTCGCCGTGGGGCTGGCGACGAGCGCGCTGGGTCCCGCCGCGCGGGTCAACCTGCTCTCGCTCCCGCTCCTCGGCCTCGTCGCCTGGAACCTCGCGGTCTATCTCGCGGCGGGCCTCGGCTGGCTCCTCCGCGGCCGTCTCGAGCCCGGCGGCGGCCTCGCCCGCCTGCTTCCGGCGGCGGCGCTGCTCGCCCAGGTCCGGCGCCTCTCGGGAGAGATCGGCCGGGTGCTCCCCGGTGGCAGCGCCCGGCTCGTGGGCCGCGCCCTCTCCGCCTTCCTCGACGTCTGGCGGCCGCTCGCGGCGCCGCTCGTGATGGCGCGCGGGCGCCGCCTCTTCCACCTCGCGGCGGCGGCGCTGGCGCTCGGCATGCTCGGCGGCATCTACCTGCGCGGCCTCGCCTTCGAGTACCGCGCCACCTGGGAGTCGACCTTCCTCTCGCCGCGTGCCGCGGAGGCGCTGATCGGCGCCCTGGTCGCCCCCGGGCGGCTGCTGGTGGACGTCGAGACGGGGCCGATCGCGGCGCTGCGCGCCCCGGCCGACGGCGACGCCGCCCCCTGGATCCACCTGCTCGCCGCCACGGTGGCGCTCCTGGTCGTCGCGCCGCGCCTGCTGCTCGCGCTCGTCGAGTCGATCCGCGCGGCGCGGCTCGCCCGCGGCCTCCCGCTCGACCTCGACGCCCCCTACTTCCGGCGCCTGCTCGCCCGCGGCCCCCTGCGGGTGCTCGTCCAGCCGTACTCGTTCGACCCGTCGCCCGCCGCCCGGGAGGCGCTGGCGCGCGCGCTGCGGGCGCTCCACGGGCCGGAGACCGGCTGCGCCTGGCTCGCGCCGCTCCCGTACGGCGAGGGGGCGCTGCCGCCGCTCGGCGAGGAGGCCGCGGCCGGGATCCTCCTCTTCCCGCTCGCCCAGACCCCCGAGCCCGAGGTGCACGGCGCCCTCGCCCGCGCCGCCTCCCCCGCCTGGCTCCTCGCCGCCGACGCCTCCTCGCTGCGGGCCCGGCTCGGCGCCGGCGCCCCCGGCCGGCTCGAGGAGCGGCGACGGCTCTGGGAGGAGGCGATGGCGGCGGCCGGACGACGGCTCGCGGTCGTCGACCTCGAGCTCGCGGAGCCGGAGCAGGCGGCCCGTCAGCTCGCGGCCGCCGAAGCCGTCTCGAAGTGAGCGGCCCGTGACCGAGATCCACCTCTCCCTCGTCTCCCACACCAACGTCGGCAAGACCGCGCTCGCCCGCACCCTGCTCCAGCGCGACGTGGGCGAGGTCCGCGACGCCCCGCACGTCACGGAGCGGGCCGAGGAGTTCGCGCTCGCCGCCGCCGGCGACCACCGGCTGCTGCTCTGGGACACCCCCGGCTTCGGCGACACGGCGCGGCTGCTCGGCCTGCTCCGTGCCCAGGAGCGGCCGCTCGGCTGGCTCTGGGCCCAGGTCTGGGACCGTTTCCGCGACCGCGGCCTCTGGGCCTCGCAGCAGGCGGCCCGGCACGTGCAGGAGCGCTCCGACGCCGTCCTCTACCTCGTCAACGCCACCGAGGAGCCGGGGGCCCTCGGCTACGTCCGCCACGAGCTCGACCTCCTCGCCTGGATCGGCCGGCCGGTGCTGCTGCTGCTCAACCAGACCGGGGCGGGCGAGGGCGCCGAGCTCGCGCGCCTCGCGACCGCCTGGGAGCGGTTCGCCGCCCCCTGGCCGATCGTCGGGGGAGTCCTCCCCCTCGATGCCTTCACCCGCTGCTGGGTCGAGGAGACGGTCCTCTTCGCCCGCCTCGCCCCGCTCCTCGCCCCGGAGAAGCGGGCGGCGATGGCCGAACTCGCCCGCGCCTGGGACGCCGCGGGGTGGGCGCGCTTCCGCGAGGCGGTGGGCGCGCTCGCCGCCTACCTCGCCGGTGCGGCCGCGGCGCGCCAACCGCTCTCCGGCCCGCGCGCCGGGCGGCTCGAGAAGCGCCGCGCGCTCGACGCGCTCGGGCGCCGGCTCGAGCGGTCGACCCGGGAGCTGATGGCCCGCCTCCTCGCCCTCCACGGGATCGCCGGCGACCCCCCCGCGGCGCTCGAGCGGCGCCTCGGCGATCTCGCGGAGCGCGGCACGGTCGAGCTCACCCCCCAGAAGGGGGCACTCCTCGGCGGGGCCGTCTCGGGGGCGATGGGGGGCCTCGCGGCCGACCTCCTCGCCGGCGGTCTCACCTTCGGCGGCGGGCTCGTGGCCGGGGCGCGGCTGGGCGCGCTCGGGGGCGCCGGCCTATCGCGCGCCGCCGAGCTCGTGCAACTCGGCGGCGCGCCGCAGGTCTCCTGGGCCGCGCCGTTCCTCGACGGCCTCGCCCGGCAGGCGCTCCTGCGCTACCTCGCGGTGGCGCACTGGGGGCGCGGGCGCGGCGAGCTGCGCGAGCTGGCCGAGCCGGAGAGCTGGGTGGAGCCGGTGGAAGCGGCGCTCGCGGCGCGCGAGGGGGAGCTGCGGCGGCTCTGGAAGGCCGCGGGGCGCGGCGAGCCGGAGGCCGGCCGCGATCTCGAGACGCCGCTCGCCGAGCTCGTGGGCGACTGCCTCGAGACCCTCCTCGCCGAGCGCTACCCGGAGGCGCGGCCGCCGGCCACCGCCGCGCCCGGCGCCTCAGCGCTCCCGCCCGCGCTGCGCTGAGCTCCTCCAGAGAGGAAGCGGCCCGGATCGCGGAACGATCCGGGCCGCCGTGCCTGCCGGCCGCCGCTCAGGCGGTGCGGCGCCGCCGCAGCAGGACCGCCGCGGCCGCTGCGAGCAGGAGCGCCAGGAGCGCCAGGCCCGCCGGACCGAGGGCCGGGATCTCCAGCACCGACTCCTGCCCGACCTCGAACTCGGTCGGGTCCGCCGCGCCGCCCACGCCCGGGTCGTCGCTCACCCCCGACGCCTCCGGCGTGCCGTTGCCGTCGCCGTCGAAGAAGAACGTCGCCTGGTTCGCGATCACGGTCCCGGTCGGGATCAGCAGCCCGATCCGGGCCTGGATCGTGATCGTGACCGTGGCGCCGGCCGCGAGCGCGCCGTTCCAGGTCACCGTCCCGCTCGGCGGATCCGCCACCGCGGTGCCGCTGTCCGCGCTCGCCGAGAGCAGCGCGAGCTCGGCCGGCAGCACGTCCACCAGCTCGTCGCCGGCGAGGTCGGGCTGACTCCCCGGCCCGGCGTTGGTGAGCGCGATCGTGTAGGTGACGATCCCGCCCGGCCCGAAGCTCCCGGCCACCGACTTGGTGGCGGTGAAGGCGACCGGCGCCACCACCGTGGAGGTCGCGGACGGCTGCGTGTCGCCCGGGACCGGGTCGAGCGTCGCGGCGGCGAGGAGCGCCGTGTTGGTGAGGACCGTGCCGCCCGCGAGCGCCGGGTCGACGAGCGCCGCGATCGTGATCACGTGCGCGCCGACCGGCACCGACGGGTTGGTGCAGGTCACCGCCCCGGCGCAGCTCCACCCTGCCGGCGCGTTGACCGACTGGAGCGCCAGCCCGGCGGGCAGCGGGTCGGTCAGGCTCGCGCCCAGCAGGTGGCTCGGGCCGGGGTTGACGACGGTGAGGGTGTAGGTGAGGAGGTTGCCCACCGTCACCGGCTCGGGCGAGGCCGCCTTCGTCAGCGCGAAGTTCGCCTCGCTCCGCGCCGTGGTGGTGGCGGTGGCGCTGTTGTTGCCGGGATTCGGGTCGGTCGAGCTCGCGCCGGTGATCGCCGCGATGTTCGAGATCACCGTGCCGGTCGCCACCGTCGGCGCCACGTTCACCACCAGGGTGAAGGCGGCGGAGCCGACGGCGAGCGCCGGCACGCCGCAGGTGACGGTGCCGGCGGCGCCGACCGCGGGCGTCGTGCAGGTCCAGCCGGCGGGCGAAGTCAGCGAAACGAAGGTGGTGTTCGTCGGCAGGGTGTCGGCCCAGGTGATGGTGGTCCCCGGATCCGGCCCGGCGTTGCCGACCGTGATCGTGTAGGTGAGGTTCGTGCCCGCGACCACCGGGTCGGGGGCGTCGGTCTTGGCGATCGAGAGATCCGCCGTGGCGAAGCCGAGCGGCGCGAGGTAGAGGACCACCGGGTCGTGGTCGGAGAGCCGCCGCGCGTCGGGGGCGTCGTCGCGCACCACCTCCGGGAAATCGGCGTTGATGCGCGCGTGCTCGATGCGGCGGGCCGCGGTGTCGGTCACGGTCACGGCGTTGACGAGCACGTGGTCGATCGTCTGCGCCTGGCCGTCGAAGGAGTAGGAGTAGCGCTCGGCCGCGGGGGCGGTCGAGAGCAGGTTGACGAGGTCCGGGTTCACGAGGTCGGTGCCGTCGCCCGGGACGATCGTCTGGTCGTCGGGCACCGGGGTGCCAGCGATGGTGCCGAGCGAGTCGACGAAGCCGTCGCTGAACTCGTAGGCGTTCATGTCGCCGATCACCACGATCCGCTCCGCCGGGTTGGCGCTCTGCCGCGTCTGCACCAGGTTCGCGAGGTACTGCGCCTGCAGCAGCCGCTTCCGCTCGGCCCGCTGGCTGGCCGTTCCCACCCCCGGCGGGGTGAGTGGCGTCGGGTCGCCGACGTCGCCGAACGAGCGCAGGTGGTTGGCGATCACGGTGAGCGGGAAGGTGGCCCCGTTGGCCGCGTTCACGGTCGCCACGAGGACCAGCGGCGGGCGGTCGTTGAACGGCACGAGCACGCCGTTGAGCCCGTCGCCCGGGTCGTCCCACTCTGCGCCCGGCCCGTTGAGGCCGACCTGCGTCACCGCGATGCCGGAGACGCGGGGCACCCCCGGCGCGACCTGCGCCGTCTTGACCAGGAAGCCGACGTCGATGCCGCCGATGTCGTTGCCCTCCGAGAGGTAGGCGACGTAGAGCGGGTCGCCCTGGCCGGCGCCCACGGCGTCGGCGCTGATCCGCGCCGCGATCGCCTGCAGGGTCGTCAGGTTCTCGACCTCCTGCAGCCCGAGGACGTCCGGGAAGCGGAGGTAGTTGCGCACCCCGTCGGAGAGCTTCGCCAGCCGGAGGTCGAAGGCGGCCGGGGTGAGCACCGGATCCGAGGTCGCCGGGTCGTTGACGGTGTCGAAGAAGCGCTGCACGTTGTAGGTGGCGACCGTGATCTCGCCCGCCCCGGGAGGCGTCACCGCGGCCGGCGCCGGGCCGCCGGTGATCCCCAGCGTGAGCCCCGGGTCGGGGAGCAGCGTGTAGCGCCGGAAGCCGTAGTCGAGCGGGCCGACGAGGCCGGTGACGACGGCGCCGGTGCCCACGTCGAGCTGCGGGCCGCCGAGGGCGTCGCTGTCCACGGTGATTGTCTCCGGGTTGTTGTCCCACATCGGCACGGTCGGTGGCGCCGGCCAGAGGCCGTGGTCCGGCTGCTGGATGCCGGTCTCGCGGAACGGCCGCGCCACGCCGGTGACGACACCGGAGAAGATGCCGTTGCCGGTGGCGGTGGCGTTCGGCTCGGAGATGTTCCCCCGCGTGGGGGCGACCACCGTCATCGACGGGACCGACACCCGCATCCCCTCGTACCGCTCGAGCTGGTCGAACGGCCCGGCGGGGTCGGGGAAGATGGTGAGGAGGATGACCGGTGTCGGGAGCGGGTTGCCGGCGGAGACGAAGGTGATGCCGGGGGTGACGATCTCGGTCAGCGGCGGCTGCAGCGGGTCGGCCGACGGTACGTACTCGGCCACCACGCCGACCACGCTCACCACGTTGCCGACCGCGACCGCCGCCGGCGGGGCGAAGCTGGTGAAGACGTAGATCCCCTCGGAGGTGGCGGGGTCGGCGTCGTAGTCGCTCACCTCCTCCTGGAGGAAGAAGCCGTTCGACTTCAGGCCGGTCACCACGCCCTCGACGCGCACCGGCAGGCCGGCGAGCGGCGAGACCGCGCCCGCCCCCTGGACGTCGTGCACGAAGGAGAGCGGCGGCGCGCCGCAGCCGCCGAAGAGGGTGCGGTCGACCCTCCGTCCCGGCGAGTAGCGCAGGCCGCCCGAGCCGGGGGCGGTCGTGTGCTGCACCCAGGGGAGGGTGCCGGTCACGTCCGGCACCAGGGTGATCGACTGGTCGTTGCCCCCCTCGGCGGCGTAGGCCGCGGCGGCCACGATCGCAGAGGCGCCATCGCGCAGGGTGACGGTCTCGTTGGTGTTGTTCAGGCCGAGCGTGCCGCTCGAGGCGACCTGGGCGACGCTGCCGCCGAAGTAGGCGACGAGGCCCCCGCCGCCGAAGACCACCGCCGCGCAGCCGCCCGGCACCACCGTGCCGGCCGGGAAGGTGTGGCGGACTCCGACGGCGTCGGAGAGCGTCCAGCCGGAGATGTCGATCGGCCCGGCGGTGGCGTTGACCAGCTCCACGAACTCGTCGTCGGTCGCGCTCACCACCCCGTCGCCGTTGGCGTCGCCCTGGGTCGAGTGCGGGTCGGCGTGGATCTCGTTGATCACGAACGTCGCCCCGAAGTAGTGGCTGGGGTCGGTGTCGCTCACCGCCGGGCCCGACGGCGGCGTGCCGGTGGCGGTGCCGACGTTCGCGTACTGTCCGGCGCCGGCGACGCCGTTGCCGGTGCAGGTCATCGACTCCCCGGCGGCGAGCGCGGTGGCCGGGCAGGTGACGGTCACGCCCTGGTCGTCGGTCACGGTGATGCCGGTGAGCTGGTCGGCGCCGGTGTTCGTGACCACGTAGGTCCAGACGACCGGCGCCCCCACCGGGATGGTCGGCCCCGGCGGCGTGTCGGCGTCCTGGCCGTTCGTCGACTTCTCGATCGAGATCGAGGCCAGGCTCAGGGTGGTGAACGACCAGACGTAGTCCGCCGCCATGTTGTCCGGCTGATCGTTCGCGTCCTGGTCGGTCACCTGCGCCGAGACGACGGTCGCGGTGCAGGTCTCGGAGTTCGCGAAGTCGACCGTCGGGTCGAGGACGAAGGTGACCGGCCCGCCGGAGACCGCCGCCGCATGCGCCCCCGAGCTCGAGCAGGAGATCGTGAACCACGTCCCCGCGACGTTCACCGCCTCGCTGAAGGTGATCGTGAGGTTCGCGTCGATCGCCACGCCGGTGGCGCCGTTGGCGGGGACGGTGGAGTCGACGGAGGGGGCCGCATCACCCGCCAGCGTGGCGGTGAGGGAAAAATCGTCGACCGCCAGCCCGTCGTCCGCTCCGGTGGGATTGAACTCCGTCCACCGGATCCAGAAGGTCGCTCCGTTGGCGATGGCGAGCGAGCCGATCGACTGGCTGATCGCCGTGCGATAGGCGGGATCGTTGCCGTTGCGGGCGCCGGCCGTACCGGTCGTGTTCGGGGTGGTGAAGTCGAGGGTGTCGACATCGACCCAGGTGGCAACCGCCAGAAGCGACGTCGCGTCGAGGCTGTACTGGAAGTCGAGGCGGTCGGTACGACCGGCCGCGCCCAAGCGCCACAGCTCGCCGGTGTACGCGATGGCTAGCGAGCCGATCGGTGCGCCGGTATTGTTCGTGAAGCAGGCCCCGATCGTCGGCGTCAGGGTCCCGCTGAGCAGCCCACCGAAGGCCCTTTCCGAGTTCCCTGCCGCCCCGAAGCTGTACGTATCCCCGGCGGTACCCGAGCCGGTCCCCGCGGTGTAAGTCGTGTTCGCGTTCGTGCCCGTCTCGGCGAAGTACCAGCCGGCCGGGGTGGTGCTCGAGGTGCCGGTGTTCGCCAGCGTGTCGAAGTTCTCGGAGAACGGGGTCCCTCCGCTGGTGATGCTCACGCACTGGCCGTGAGCGAACGCCGGCAACAGAGCGAGCAGGGCGAACAGGACGAGCAGGCGGGTTTTCACGTGGTTTCCCTCCAGAGAGCGGCAGCGGGCGGGGTCCCGGGGACGGGGCGGCGCCGGCGGTGCGAGAACTTTCGGATTCTACCCGTCCGGGAGCCGGGCGGGAGCCCGTCCGGGGTGACGGCCCGGCGACTTCGGGGGGTCAGACGGGGTCGAGCGCTCGCCCCTCGGGGGGCGGGATCTCGAGGAGGCGCAGGGCGTGCTCCAGCTCCCGCGGGCGCTGGCTGCCGATCATCACCGTGCCGGTCCGGCCCTTCCGGCGCACCGTGAGCTCCACCCCCTCGTCGCCCCGCATGTTGAGGGCCCGCTTCGCCCCCAGGCCGCGGATCCCCCAGCCCCCGAACTCCCGGATCGGCCGGTAGCGGCGCGCCCCGGCGGCCTCGATCTCCTCGCGCCGGAAGCGGAAGCGCAGCCACCCGGGGAAGCCGAAGGTGACGAGCAGCCCGCTCGTGTCGACCCGGGTGCGCATCGAGCCGACGAGCACGAGGACCAGCGCGCAGACGCCGATCCCCACCCCCGCCGCCCAGAGGGCCTCGGTGCGCGCCGGGCCGGGCTCCCGCGAGGCGACTGCCAGGAGCGAGGCGAGCACCGGCAGCGGCGCCGCGACGATCAGCACCAGGGCCCAGGTGGGCAGCCACTGGCGCTCGAGGAAGAGCGGGGTGTTCTCCAGCGACCCGTTCACAGGAAGTGGAGGGTCTCGTCGACCCGGGGCCGGCCGCGGCGGGCGCCCTTCCCCCCCGCCTTCTTGATCTGGAAGAGCTCGGCGAACGCCGCCGCGTCGTCCTCCCCGTCCTCCGGGAAGTCGTCCTCGAGCGAGTCGGGATCGGCGCCGCTCTCGAGCTTGCGGATCATCTCCTGGAGCTTCGGCCCCGGCTCGAGCCCCGCGACCTCCCCGAAGCGGCGCATGAAGCGCGCGATCTGCCGCGGGTCGGGCGCGGCGTCATCGGAGCCGTCGAGGCCCCCGAGCTCCCCCATCTCCCCGGCGAGCTGCTCCATCGCCCGCTCCATCCGCTGCTCGTCCATGCCCGGGAAGAGCTCGCCGCCCCCGCTCTCCTCCTCCCCCTCCCCGCCCGCGCGCCCGGCCCGGACGGTCGCGAAGCGCGAGGGCCGCCGCCCCAGCTCCGGCCGCCCGCAAGCCGGGCCGGCCGGCCGCGCCTCGGTGTTCACGGTGGCGGAGAAGAAGCTGAAGACCGTGTGGCAGTCGGGGCAGTAGAACTCGTAGATCGGCATCGCGCCCTTGTCTACCACAGGGGGCGCGGGGACGGGGAGGGCGCCCCGGAGCGGGCCCGAGCCCCTGCCGTACAATGCCCGCATGGAGAGCACCGCGGCGGCGCTCGCCGGGGTGACCGCCTTCGCCCGCGCCATGCGCCCGGACCTGCCCGCCTTCGACGAGGCCCTCGCCGCCCTGCGGGAGGCCCTCGGGCGGGCCGCGGTCCCCTACGCCCTGGTCGGCGGGCTGGCGGTGATCCACCACGGCTACCTCCGGACCACCCGCGACCTCGACCTGCTCGTGGGGCGTGAGGAGTTGGTGCGGGCGCTGCCGGAGCTGGAGCGCGCGGGCTTCCTGCGCCTCGCGGAGCACCGCCTCCGCCACCGCGCCACCGGCGCCGAGGTCGACCTCCTCTTCGCCGGCGAGGCTCGCCCGCGACCCGGCGTCCCGCCCTACCCCGATCCCCGCAGCCTCGGCCGCAGCGAGCGGGAGCCGGACGTCGTCGCGCTGCCCGCGCTCGTGGACCTCAAGCTCACCGCCGGCCGCCACCAGGACCTCGCCGACGTGGTCGCCCTCCTCAAGCCGCTCGCGGAGGACGACTACCTCCGGCTCGAGGCGGCTCTCCGCCCGGAGCTGCGCCGCTCGCTCCCCGGCCTGCGCCGCGACGCTCTCGAAGAGCTCGCCGCCGAGCGCCGCGGCTGAGGCGGACCCGCCCAAGGGCCCGCCCCGGCCCGGCCTCACGGCGTCGCGCCGCTCCTGCCCGCGAGCCCGCCCCCGCGGCCGCGAGCTCGACCTCGCGATCGCCGCCTGCGCCCTGGCGCGCGGCGCCGCGCTCTGGACCCTGAACCGCGCGGACTTCGAGGACGTGCCGGGCCGCGCGCTCGTCTGAGCCGGCCGGCGTTCCTGCGGTCTCTCTGCCGCCGCTCGGGGGCAGGTCACCGCGGCACCTCTGGTCCCGGGCTCGCGCTCCGTCCTCCCGGGTCGCCCGCCCGCACGTCCGGGGGTGGCCGGCGCAGGCCCGTCAACGCCGCGCCATCTTGAGGGCGGCCAGGGCCGTGATCGCCGCGAGCTCGTCCTCCGACGAGACGGCGAGGCGAACACCGGTGCCTTCGCTGTATCGCGGCGCCTCCGCGATCGTGCGCCGCACATCCGCGGGAAGGTCGGCCTCCCGGGAGGCCGCCACCGCGCTGGCGCCCAGGACGATGCCGACGAGGAACCGGCCTCGCTGCGGGATGAGGTAGAGCACGACCCTCTCTGCCTGCCGCAGGCGGAGCGACCAGCCGTATCTGGCGCCCGCGAAGTTCCAGGCGTGGCTCGCGGGCGGGTAGGTGCGGGTGACGTGCTCGATCAGCGCCATCCAGGCGGCGACGGCCGGCCCGAGAGCGGCGCGGACCTCGTCGTCGGTCGGCGACACCGCCGGATCGCCGAACACACTGAGTCGCTCCGGGGTCTTCGTGGCCGTTCCCATGTCGCTCTCCTTCCGAGGTGCCGTGGCCGCATCGTGCACTCGAGGCCTGCCGCGGTCGCAGCGCCAGCCGGCCTGCCGATCGAGCGCTGCGCGGCGTCCGGCATCATGTCGACTGCCGTTCGATCGCCCGTCTCGACCCGAATCGCCGCGCGAGGCCGGGCACCCGGTAGAGCGCGAGCGGGATCAGCACGTACGCGGCGAGCTCGAGCGCCATGGCGACGTAGCGCAGCGGATGGGTGAGATAGAAGAAGGTCTCGACGGTGCAGACCCCCGCCATGAAGGCGTACGCCGGTACCAGGAGCACAGGGGTCCTCGGCCACCGCCGCACGTAGCCGGCCAGGAAGATGGCCGCGGCGTTCAGAACCGCGAGCCAGTGCAGCAGCAGCAGCCACCGGGGAAAGAGCGCATTGCTCACCGGTCGCCACGCCACGCCGGGTACCAGCCACTCGACCAAGCCGACGGACGCCCAGAGGAAGAGCCCCGCATGGAGGAGCACGAGGACGGGGGGCAGAACCCGATCGACGACGTGATGCGGGGCACCGACCATGCAGCTAGATGGAACTGGGCTCGATCGATGGTGGGACCACTGCAGCGGCATTCGCCTCGTTCGGCCACGCGCTCTGACTCCGGGTGATGCCGCGGATCATGACCAGCGCGAGCACACCAGAGAGGATCGTTGCGGCGTCGGTGACGAGTCCTGCCTGGGTCAAAGCGATGAACCCCTGCACTTCGTCAGCACCGAGCGCCTGGCGGAAGAAGACCCGA
>JAHDVN010000070.1:0-1187 GCA_023384635.1 Thermoanaerobaculia bacterium | reverse complement strand
ACCGGCGATCCCGGATGCCAGGTGGGCGAACCACCACAAGCCCACGAGCGTCGTGGTCCCCGCCGCCATCATGCCGTCGTGCTCGTTGCGTTGCGCACTTCGCACGGAAAGGTCCTTCATGACCTGGTAGGGACGTACCAGGTTCACCACCGGGACGAACCAGTAGCCAACCGCCCAGCCGGGAGAGAAGCGAGCCGTGCGGGTGCCCACGAGAAGGAGGTTTGCATAGGCTCTCTTGAGCCACACGAGCCAGAGGACGCTACAGGCCACGAACATGGCCGTCTGGACGAGCCCGATGCCGCCGTAGAGCGTGTCGTTCCAGCTCGCTTCGGACTCCGAAATGACCTCGCCAGCCACAACACGATGCAGCAGGTCGAGTTGACGGACACCCGTGAGGACGCCGAGGGCGGCGCCCGAGACGCAACCGGCGAGGAGGATCGTCACCCACCGGGCGCGGGCGACGGACTGCGCGATGCCCTGCTGCAATTCGTTTCCAACGGTCATGACCGATCTCTCCTCGAATGACCCGACCTGCTGTCGACGCAAAGTGGCTTCCCACGAAGCGGTCGAGAGTGGCCTTCTCCTTCAGGAATCGCGGGCCACGATACGACGATTGCGGTGGACCTGGCGAATCCCCTTTCGCGGTGGCCGCGCTCTCCGCGCCCGGGTCGCCCCCGGCGCTCCCCCGCGTCCCTCCACTGACCGGTTCCTCCGCGGTCTCTCAGGCGGCGTCTCGAGAGCGCTCGTGCCGGGCGCTCTTCGCACGCGCGACGAGAATCAGTAGGAACCCCGCGAGGAGCAAGCAGCCCACAATGACGAAAGCGGGATGGCTGCCGAGAAACTGCCGGAGGTGCATCGGCTCGGGGCTCCGGGCGCCATGACCCCAGACACGGTGGACAACGAGCGCAACTACACAGGAAACGAACCCAAGAGCGAGAAGCGCTGAGCCCGCCACGCGCATTCGCGCTGCAACCGCGCTGGAACGCAGCACCGCTGCGCTGAATAGACAGACCAATGAGGCAGCACCACCAAGCAGAGACATCAGCAGCCCTGCGGAGTAGGCGAAGTCCACAACCGATCGTAACGCCGCCTAACGCCCTGCCGATGAGCTGCGGGCGCCGCAAGCGACGGTCGGCCTCATCGGCTTGAAGCCCATGCAGGCCCCCTCTGGGGCTACCCACGCGGTA
>JAHDVN010000542.1 GCA_023384635.1 Thermoanaerobaculia bacterium | reverse complement strand
CTCTGGAGTTATTTTGACGAGGGCGCGCGCCATTGCCGTCGTTATCGAAGTCTCGAAATGAAGGAAAAACTACAATCGGCAGGATTTGAAATCGAATTTCTGAGTCATTACATGACGTCTATTTTTCCGCTGGTCTGGCTGGCCCGAAGGTTGACGAGACTTGCAAGCCGAAGCCGATCCTTGACTATCGAACAGGCGACCGCCTTGACTTTGGCCGAGTTCAAAATAACCCCGCTGGTCAACCCGCTTCTGACTTGGATCCTGAGTCTTGAAACCGGGTTTCTTGTACAGCGACGACCGCTATCTTTTGGCGCGTCGCTTCTTGCCCTTGCCCGAAAGCCGCTGGTTGGGACGTCCGGGATTGAAGCGCAGCGACGATGAACAAAAAACGATTGTCCGGAGCGCATCTTTCGATTCGTACCGCGATACCATTGAGATAATCGTTTTCCTGGAGAAAAGAAAAAATGTTGAAACTGCAAAGAAGAGCTATTTGGCGGGATATCCTGGTTTTTGCCCCTTTCCTGCTCTTTGTTTTTGTTTATGAGGCTAATCTTCTGACTTTCTACTTTAGTCATGAGAAATCGGCCTATGGCGCTCATGTTCAATTTGCCTTTTTGATGGCGACTGCGGAGAAAATCTCCATTCCTCATTTCCTTTATCAGGCTCTTGTTATTGTTACAGGGAACCTTTTATATGGCGGCCAACCGATTCTGGGCAATCTGTTGAAAGCCGGCTACCTGGTCTCTTTGAGCGTTACGCTGGCCTTATTCAGCCTCCTCTATGTCCTTTTTCTAAAGGCGATAAATCGAGACGGAGTTCGATATTCCATCTTCTCGGTCTTGATGGCGGTATTTTTCACGGTGGGTTCGGCGGTTAATGCCCTGTATTTTTTGGATAAACATGCCTACTTTGGCTATTTACCGCTTAATGTCTATAATGGCCCCACCCATTCGCTCTTGCAATTGTTCTCAATCCCGCTTTTTCTGATCGTCTCCAGGATATTCATACCGTCGAAAATCAACGCCAGATGGCTGGTTCCTGGAGGGGCGCTTTTGACGATCCTGGCCACGCTGGCCAAGCCAAGCTTCACGGTGATTATCCTCCCCGCTGTTGGGTTGATAATCGTTTACAGGGCGCTAAAGAAAGAATACATCAACTGGAATTTGTTTCTTTGGGGATTGGCAGCGCCTTCTCTCGCAATATTGGGCTGGCAATATTATATTTCTTTTGGTTCCCAGTGGGAAAACATGAATCGTATCTTTAGCAATGTGAAAATTTATCCAACCCGCATCGGATTTGCGCCTTTTGGTCAATTCATCGCATGGGAGGTGCCTCTCAATCTCCTTTTGCCAAAACTGTTTTTGTCCATCCTGTTTCCTCTGACCGTTTACGTCTCCTATTGGAAGACCGCACGGAGGGACTTAATATTCAATTTGGGATGGCTGGTTTTCCTGTTCGGCTGCATTTCCACTTATTTCTTTGTGGAAATAGTTATTGCGGAGAACAGAATGGGCAAGGTTTCGAGAGCCGGAAATTTCACATGGAGCGGACTGATTGGCGTCTATACTCTCTTCGTCGCCGCTGCCCTATTCTTTCTACGACAAATCTTCCAACAGCCGGCGACCGAAAAAACGGATTGGCGGCGTCTGGGATTCGTCCTTGTTGTCATGGCCTTACATTTGGTTTACGGCA
>JAHDVN010000069.1 GCA_023384635.1 Thermoanaerobaculia bacterium | reverse complement strand
CGGGAGGGCCGCCCCCTCCACCACGAGCCCGGCGCGCGCCAGCTTGGCGCGAGTCGCCTCCCAGACCCCGGGACGGCCGGCCTCGGCCGCCGCCTGGGCGAGCTGCTGGGCGCGGGCGAGCGCCCGATCGGCCTTGCCCTGGCCGAGGTAGAGCTCGACTGCGAGGGCCAACCCTCCCAGGTGGCGGGGGCTCTTCTGCAACACCTGGCGCACCCGGTCGTGCGCCTTGTCGAGCAGGTCGTAGCGCGCGAAGACCTCGGCCTCGGCGAGCAGCTCCTCCTCGCGCGGCGCCCGCGGCGGCCGGATCTCCTCGACCGAGCGCTCCAGCGCCTCGGCGTCGACCGCGAGCGGTACCGGCTCGTCGAGGCCCGCGGCCGAATGCGCGGCCTTCTCCCGGGCGGTCAGCGTCGCCAGGTCGGGCAGGTCGAGGTCGAAGGCGCCCTCTTCGATATGCCATTCGATCCGGTCCGGGAAGTGCGCCTCCGGAGCGGCGGGCGGCACCGCCGCCAACGGGGTGGCCCCCGGCCCCTCGGCGCCGGGCGAGCGCGGCTCCGCCGCCGGCTCGACCTCGATCTCGAGGTCGAACTCCTCGATCTCCGCCGCTGCCGGTGCGGGCGGGGTGGCCACGGCGGGCCGCACCGGCGTCGGCGCGGGCGCCTCGACCTCCACCTCGAGGTCGATCTCGATCTCCTCTCCGGCGGGTGCCGCGGGGGGGGCTGGCGCGGCGGGCGCGGCGACGGGCTCTGCCGCCGCCGGCCGGGGCGCAGCCGCGGGGACCGCTCTGGCCACCGCCGCGGGAGCCGCCTCGGGCGGGGGCGCCGGCCGCGGCTGGCGCGCCATCTCCGCGATGCGAGCCGCCTGCGGGTTGAGCTCCACCGCGCGGGAGAGAAGCCGCGCGGCGACCCCGGTGTGCCCCGCCTCCTTGAGTCCGAGCACCATGTCGGTGACGAACGCGAGGTCCTCGGGAGCGAGCTCGAGCGCCCGCGCGTAGACCTGCTGCGCCTCCTGCGGCTTGCCGTGGCGCAGCATGAGGTCCGCGAGCTTCCGATACTCGGGAAGGGCGCGCTCGGGGAGCCCCTGGCGCTCGAGCATCTCGGCGAGGTGCAGCAGGATCGAGGGATCCTCGGGCTGGACCTCGACCATCTTCTGGAGGATCTTGGCCGCCGCCGCCGGGCTCCCGTGCTTGGCGTGGTAGTCGACGAGCACCTGGTACTGCTGGATCGCCTCCTTGGTCAGGCGCTCGTGGGCATAGAGCTCCGCCAGCCGCTCGTAGGCGTCGAGGCGCGTCGGATCGGTGCGGATGACCTTCTTGAGGATCGCGATCGCCCGCGTGTGGAAGCCGTCGCGGGTGTAGCGCTCGGCCACCTCCCAGAAGAGGCGGAGCGCCTCGTCGGACTCGCCGTTCTGGACGTAGAGGTCGCCGACCCGGTTCAGCGTCGTGACGTCGTCCGGGTTCTCGGCGAGCAGGCGGCGGTACTCCTTGATCGCCGCCGCCACCTTGCCGCGGGCGACGAACTTCTCCGCCTCCTGGACGACCTTGGTGCGGTTGAGCGCCATCAGGCCGCTCTCCCCCGCCGGGGCAGCACGCGAGCGAAGGTGAGGCGGTGCTCGGGGCCCGGCCCGAGCTCGGCGAGCGCCGCCAGGTGGCGCGGCGAGCCATAGCCCTTGTGCTCGGCGAAGCCGTACTCCGGTTGCCGGAGGCCCATCTCCGCGAGGAGGCGGTCCCGCTCCACCTTGGCGAGGATCGAGGCGCTCGCCACCGCGTGGCAGAGCGCGTCGCCCTTGACCAGCGGCAGGCAGGGGACGCCGAGGCCGGCGAGCGGCAGGGCGTCGGTGACCACCGCGTCCGGGGCGGGGCGGAGCCCCGCGAGTGCCCGGCGGGTGGCCAGACGGGTCGCCTCCAGGATGTTGATGCGGTCGATGGGGGCCGCGTCGCCGGCGGCCACCGACCAGGCGATCGCGGTCTCGCGGATCCAGCCGGCGAGCCGCTCGCGGACCTCGGGCTGGAGCTGCTTGCTGTCGTCGACGCCGGGGACGGGGCGCCGGGGATCGACGATCACCGCCGCCGCCACCACCGGGCCGGCGAGGGCGCCGCGCCCCGCCTCGTCGACGCCTGCGACGCGCTCGTAACCCGCCAGACCGAGCAGGTCCTCGAGCGCCCGAAGGCGGCGGAGGCGGAAGCCCTCACGCGCCACTCGCGAAAGCGTCGACAACTCCACCCCCTCGCCTGCCGGGCCCCGACCGGCCCGGCGTCCGGTTCAGCTCTCGGCCGCGGCACCCCGGGTGCCGCTCTCCTCGCGCCTCTCCTCGATGCGCGCGGCCTTGCCGCGGAGCTCACGCAGATAGTACAACTTGGCCCGGCGAACGCGGCCGCGGCGAAGGACCTCGATCCGGTCGACGTTCGGCGAGTGGAGGGGGAAGATGCGCTCCACGCCGATTCCGCCGGAGATCTTGCGCACCGTGAACATCTCGCGCGTGCCGCCCCCCTTGCGGGCGATGACCACGCCCTGGAAGGCCTGGAGACGCTCCTTGTCCCCCTCCTTCACGCGCACCTGGACCTTCACGGTGTCGCCGGGGCGGAAAGAGGGGATCCCCTCTTTCAGATAGGTGCTTTCGATTTCGGCTAGCTTGCTCATGACTGGGGCTCCTCGCTCCGGGGACCGCCGGGCGTTACTCGAAACTTGCATTATCTGCGATCGCTCGCGGGTCCGGCAACCCCGGCCCGCTCTTCCTGCTCCAGCCGGGCGAGCTCCCGGCGCTGGGCGGCCGTGAGCTCCGCCCCCGCGAGCAGGTCGGGGCGCTTGGCCCGGGTCGCCCGCAGCGCCGCGACCTCTCGCCAGCGCTCGATCTCGGCGTGGTTGCCCGAGAGGAGCACCGGCGGCACCTCGCGCCCCTCGACCACCGGCGGCCGGGTGAAGTGCGGGTGGTCGAGCAGGCCCGCCCGGAAGCTGTCCCGCACCACCGACTCGGCCAGCTGCACCACCCCCGGGATCTGGCGGGAGAGCGCCTCGATCAGGACCATCGCCGGCAGCTCCCCGCCCGAGAGGACGTAGTCGCCGATCGAGACCTCCTGGTCGACGACGCACTCGGCCACCCGCTCGTCGATCCCCTCGTAGCGGGCGCAGAGCAGCACCAGCGCGGGCCGTGCTGCGAGCTCGCGCACCAGCGCCTCGTCGAGCCGCCGCCCCTGCGGCGAGAGCAGCACCCGCCAGGCGGGGCGGGCCGCCGTCAGTTCCCGCACGGCGCGGATCCAGGGCGGCGCGGTCATCACCATGCCGCCGCCGCCGCCGTACGGCTCGTCGTCGACGGTGCGGTGGCGGTCCGCCGTGAAGTCGCGCAGGTTCCACACCTCGATCTCGAGCAGTCCCCGCTCCCGCGCCCGGCCGATCAGCGAGGTCTCGAGGAACGGGCCGAAGAGCTCCGGGAAGATGGTCAGGACGGTGACGTGCACGTCTCCACCAGCCCCGGGGGCAGCGCGAGCTCGATCCGCCGCGCGGCCCGGTCGATGCGCAGGACGAAGCGTTCGACGAACGGGACGAGCAACCTCGCCCCCGGCCGCTCGAGGAGGAGCAGCAGCCCCCCGCCGTCCTCGATCACGTCGGCGACCTCCCCGAGATCCCCCGCCTGGCGATCGTGGCAGCGGCAGCCCACGAGCTCGAAGAAGTAGTACGAGCCCTCCGGCGCCGGCGGCACCGCCGCGGCCGGCACCTCGAGCCAGCTGCCGCGGAGCGCCTCGGCGGCGTCGCGGTCGGCGAGCCCGGCGAGCTCGACGAGGAGCGCCCGGCCGTGCGGCCGTGCCGCCGTCACCTCGACCGGCGCGCCGCCGCCGCCCTCGCGCCGGGCCGTCAGGTGCGAGCCGGGGGCGAATCGCCGGGGGTTGTCCGAGAGCGGTTCGACGAGCAGGGCGCCCCGCACGCCGTGGGGGCGCAGCACGCGTCCGACGACGACCGGGGCGGAGTCCTGCCGCTCCTCAGTCATCCCCGACTTCGAGGTCATGGCGCTGGCCCAGCCGGGCGTCCCGCGCGGCGAGCAGGGTGCGGAGGGCCTTGATCACGCGCCCCTCGCGGCCGATCAGCTTGCCCCGCTCCTCCGGCGCCACCTCGAGCAGGAGCGCGGCCTCGGCCTCCGGCCCGTCGACCGAGAGGCGCACCTCGCCGGGCCGGTCGACGAGCCGGCGCGCGACGGCGAGGAGGTCCTCGCTGAGGGCCATGGCGGGACCGGCCCTCAGGCGCTCGCCGGCCGCGAGGCCACGAGCCGCTTGACGGTCGGGGAGAGCTGGGCGCCGCGGGCGAGCCAGTAGTCGATCCGCGCGCGGTCGAACTCGACCTTCGCCGGGTTCGAGCGGGGATCGTAGAAGCCGACCTCCTCGAGCGCGGCTCCGGTGGCCACCTTGCGGGAGTCGGAGACGACGAGGCGGTAGAACGGCCGGTTGGTGGCGCCCATCCGGCGCAGGCGGATCTTGACCATCGGTTGCAGTCCTCCGGGATGCACGGAGACCGGCGCCACATCCGGTGGCGGCGGCCGACCTCGTATTCTACGCGGGAACGGGGGCGGACGCCAAGCCGGCCCCGCGGCCGCCGGCGGGGCGCCCTCCGGGGCGGCTCCCCGGGGCTAGCGCCGCTTCAGGGCGCGCTTGAGCCAACTCTTGCCCTGCATCGACTTGACCATCTTCCGCATGGCCAGGTACTGCTTGAGGAGCTGGTTGATCTCCTGCACGCTGGTGCCCGAGCCGCGCGCCACGCGCTTCTTGCGCGAGCCGTTGAGGAGGGTCGGGTTGCGCCGCTCGGCGAGGGTCATCGAGTCGATCATCGCCTCGATCCGCTTCAGCCGGCGCTCCTCGGCGTCGCCCACCTCGACCTTGCCCATCGCGCCGCCCTTCGGCAGCAGGTCCACCACCGACTGGAGGGGTCCGATCCGCCGCAGCTGCCGGAGCTGGTCGCGCAGGTCCTCGAGCGTGAACTCCTGCCGCGCCATGCGCGAGGCGAGCCGCTCGGCCTCCGCCGCGTCGACGCTCTGTTCGGCGCGCTCGATGAGGGTGAGGACGTCGCCCAGGCCGAGGATCCGGGAGGCCATCCGGTCGGGCTGGAAGAGCTCGAGGTCGTCGGGCTTCTCGCCCAGGCCCACGAAGCGGATCGGCAGGCCGGTGACCGAGCGCACCGAGAGCGCCGCGCCGCCGCGGGCATCGCCGTCGAGCTTGGTGAGGAGCACGCCGGTGACGGCGAGCGCGCGGGCGAACTCCTCGGCCGAGCGCACCGCGTCCTGGCCGGTCATGGCGTCGGCCACGAAGAGGGTCTCGCACGGCTTGACGGCCTCGGCCAGCGCCTGGAGCTCGGCCATCAGCGCCGCGTCGACGTGCAGGCGGCCGGCGGTGTCGATCAGCACCACGTCGTGGCCACGGTCGCGGGCGTAGCGCAGCGCCCGCGCCCCGAGCGCCACCACCCCCTCGCCCGTCTCCGGCGTCAGCACCGGCACCTCGACCCGGGCGCCCACCTGGACGAGCTGCTCGACCGCCGCGGCGCGCTGCAGGTCTCCGGCCACCAGCAGCGGATAGCGCCGCCGGGCGGCCAAGCGGCGGGCGAGCTTGCCCGCGGTGGTCGTCTTGCCCGAGCCCTGGAGGCCGCAGAGGAGGACCACCGCCGGCTGGCCCGAGAGCTGGAGCTCGCGCCCCTCCTCGCCGAGCAGCGCGACCAGCTCGTCGCGCACGATGCGGATGACCTGCTGCGCCGGGTTCAGGCCCTGGAGCACGTCCTCGCCGAGCGCCTGGGCCTCGACCCGCTCGAGGAAGCGCTTGACGACGCGGAAGTGGACGTCGGCCTCGAGCAGCGCCAGCCGGATCTCGCGCAGGGCGGCGCGCAGGTGCTCCTCGCCCACCCGCCCCTCGCCGCGCAGTTGGCGGAAGATCTGCTGGAACTTCCCCTGGAGACCGTCGAACATCGGACCTGACCTCTCGGATCGCCCCGTCCGGGGCCGGCGCAGGATAGCAGAGGGCGGCTAGCGAGGGCCGCCGCCGCGCTCGCCCGCGCCGAGCGCCAGCGCCGCGGGCAGCACGGTCACGGCCACGGCACCGGCCGCGACCGTCCCGAGCACCGCCACGAGGCCCATCGAGCGGAGGCCCGGGAAGCTCGAGACGTAGAGCGAGCCGAAGCCGGCGACGGTGGTCGCCACCGCCAGCACCACCGCCCGCGCCATCTCGCGCACGCCGCTGCGGGCCACGGTCTCCCCGTGCGTGCGGTCCTCGCGCCAGCGGTGGACGACGTGGAGGCCGTAGTCGACGCCGATGCCGATGACCATCGTGGTGACGAAGATGTTCATGAAGTTCATCGCCACGCCGAGGGCCCCCATCGCGCCCACCATCCAGACCACCCCGACGAGCAGGGGCAGCAGCGCCAGCACCGCGAGCCGCAGCCGCCGCAGGTCCCACCAGAGGAAGAGCGCCACCACCAGCGTGCCGAGCAGCGCCGCGTACAGGGCGTCGAGGTGGACCCGCCCGCGCAGGTCGCGGCTCACCACCCGGAGGCCGGTGAGCTCGGCCCCCTCCCCCACCTCCGCGGCGAGCGCCTCGGCGGCCGGCGGCACCACCCGCTTGGGGGTGTTGGGCGGCGGGTAGAGCTTGACCAGGCCGCGCCACTCCTCGCCGTGCCGCCGCAGCGAGCGCTCGAGCAGCGCCCGCCCCTCCCGGGTCGCGTGGTAGTCCTCGACCCGGATCGGCTCGGTGGCCGAGAGCGCCGCCGCGAGCAGCTCGATGCCGTCGCCGAACGGCTCGCTGCGCAGCCCCTCGGCGGCGAGCGAGGCGAGCAGATCCGCGCGCACCCGCGCCGGAGCGAGCGCGTTGCCGCGCTCCTCGGCGAGCCAGGCGAGCGCCTCGCGCTGCCGGCCGAGCGGAGGGACGAGGAAGGTGGGCGACTCGAACCCCCCGAGCTCGCCCCGCTCCACCACCGGTGCCGCCGCCCGGGCCGCGCGGTCGGCGAGGTCGAGGACCTCCTCGGCGCTCCGCCCCTCGAGGCGCAGCATCAGGTAGTCGAAGCCGGAGCCGAAGTGGCGGCTGATCTCCTCGGTCGCGAGCACCCCGGGGTTGCCGGGCGGCCGCAGCGCCTGGACGTTGTCCTCGAAGCGGAGGCGGAAGGCGAAGGCGCCGAGCACGAGGGTCACCACTGCCGCTCCGGTCAGCACCGCGCGCGGTGAGGCCATCGCCCAGGACACGATCCGCTCGGCGCCGAAGGCGTGCAGGCGCAGCACGGGCTCGCGCTCGCGCTTGCGGTGATGGGCCTCGTTCCAGGCCAGGATCGCCGGCGCCAGCAACAGCACGGCGACCAGGCAGAGCAGGATGCCGGTCCCCACCAGCAGGCCCATCTGGAAGAGGCCGCGGAAGTCGGTGACGAGGAAGGCGTAGAAGGTCGCGGCGGTGGTCACCGCGCCGCCGACGACGCCGCGGGCCGGCGCCCCGGCCAGCCGGTCGAAGGCGGCTCCGAGATCGGCGCCCGCCTGGCGCTCCTCGACGTAGCGGTTGTAGAGCACGATCACGTAGTCGATCCCGAGCCCCACCAGGAGCGCGGCCACCCCCGCGGTGGCCGAGTTCAGCACCCCCACCGAGAGCTTGGCGAAACCGAAGGTGACGGCGAGCCCGCACGCCAGCGGCACGAAAGCGAAGGCGAGGAGCACGCCGGCCACCGAGGTCACCACGTTCCAGACCACGTCGCGGCGGAACAGCTCGGCGTCGGCGAGCGCGATCGCGTAGGTGCCGCCGACCACGACCTCCGGCGGCGGCCCGCTGTCCTCGCCCGCGATCTCGGGCCAGGCCGCGCGCGCCCGGGCGGTGGCGGCGTCGACCGCCGCCATCACCTCCCGGTCGAAGGCGATGTCCTGGGGCGAGCGCACCGGCTTGGCGAGCACCAGGAGCAGCCGGTGGTCGCGCGACAGGTAGTGCCCGCTCGCCCAGTCGATTCCCTGGGTGCCGCGGCCGGCGCCGAGGTGTTGCACCAGGACCGGCGTGAGGCCGGCCGGGTCGAGCGCCAGCAGCTGCTTGATGCCGAGCGACTGGGGGGTCTCGAGCAGGCGGCGGATCTCCCGCGCGCGGTTCGCGAGCGCCTCCGTGCCGAGCCGCTCGGCCACCTGCCGTCGCTCCTCCTCGCCCAGGTAGAGCAGTGCTTTCGGGAGGAAGGCGCGGAGCAGCTCCTCCGGGTCGCCGAGGCGCGCCTCGACCGCGGAGAAGAGCGGGCTGCCGGCGAGCTCGTCGGCGATCGCCACCGCGAACCCCTGGTACGGATCGACCGGCGCCCCCTCGGGGATCCGGACGGCGACCGGGAGGTACTCCACGTTGCCGAACAGCTCGAGCGTCTCGCGGTAGGCGACCAGCACCGGATCCCGCTCGGGCAGCAGCGCCAGCATGTCGCCGTCGAACCGGAGGCGCGCGGCGAGGCCGAGGCTCGCGGCCACCGCCAGGGCGACGCCGAGGAAGATCCACCCCGGCCGCCGCTCGGCGAAGCGGAAGAGGCGGCCGAGGAAGGGGCCGCGGCTCACCGCGCGTCCGGCGGCGCCGCGACCGGCGCCGTGAGGAGCCGCCAGTAACGGACGAAGTACTCGACGCCGGAGTAGAGCGTGGCGAGGAGCGCCACCCAGAGCGAGATCGGGGCCAGGTGCGAGAACTCCCCGAGCTGGGTGTAGATGATGAGCAGCGAGATCGCCACCACCTGGGTCACCGTCTTCACCTTCCCCGACCACGAGGCGGCGATCACCATCGACTCGACGGCGGCGACGCTGCGCAGGGTAGAGACCGCGAACTCGCGCGAGACGATGAGGGCCACCATCCAGGCCGGCGTGACCAGCGGGTCGATCTCGACCAGGGCGATGAACGCCGCGGTGGTGAGGATCTTGTCGGCGGCCGGGTCGAGGAGCTTGCCGAGGCGCGTCACCTGCCGGCGGCGGCGGGCGAGGAAGCCGTCCAGGAAGTCGGTCAACGCGGCGAGCAGGAAGAGCCCGAGCCCCACGAACTCCCGCCCCTCGAAGCGGGTGAGCAACACCGCCACGATCACCGGCACGAGGAGGATGCGGAAGAGGGTGAGGAGGTTGGGCAGGTTGAGCCAGACGGCGGCGGAGCGCGTGCCGCCCGCGCGGTGCGGAGGCGCCATCCGCTACTCCGCCCGGCTCCCGACGGTGACGATCCGGATCCGGTTGCCGGCGTCGCGCCGGATCGCCACCGGCCGCCCCGCACGAACTGCCGGCGCGCCCGACCAGCCGCCGTCGACGAGGCGCAGGACCTTGGCGACGTAGGCCTCGGTCTCGGCGTAGGGGGGGATGCCGCCGTGCCTCTCGACCGCCTCGGGTCCGGCGTTGTAGGCCGCGAGCGCGACAACCCGCAGACCGAAACGGACGAGCATCGAGCGCAGGTAGGTCACGCCACCGCGGATGTTCTCCTCCGGATTCCACGGATCGTCGACCGCGAGGAGCGCCGCGGTCGAGGGCATCAGCTGCATGAGGCCCATCGCCCCCTTGCGCGAGAGCGCCCGCGGGTTGTACCCCGACTCGACCTGGATCACGGCGCGCACCAGCGTCGGGTCGAGCCCGCGGTCGAGGGCGTGGAGGTCGATCGCGCGCTCCAGGTCCGTCTCCGGCACCGCGACCAGCCGGTCCGCCAGCCGCCGCGAGCGCGCCTCCCGGCTCTCGTTCAGGATCACCTTCTGCCCGTCCGGGCGCACCGCGATCCGCACCTCGCCGGCCGCCGGGGCGGCGAGCAGGAAGCACAGCATCGGGGTGGCGGCGAGCGCGGCTCTCATGGCGCGAAACCGGCGGTGGAGGCTCAGTCTAGCAGCTGGCGGGGGTCGGGGTCAGCCGATGCCGGCCCCGGCCTGCTCGGCCACCGCCGCCGCCGCCTCGGCCAGCGCCCGCGGCAGCTCGTCGACGAGCTTGCCGCCGGCCTGCGCGAAGTCGGCGCGGCCGCCGCCGCTCCCCCCCACGATCGGGGCGAGGCGCTGGACGATCCGGCCCGCGTGCAGGCGGCCGGCGAGGTCGGGGGTCACCGCGGCGAGCAGGCTCACCTTCCCCTCGCCGCGCGCGGCGAGCACCACGACCCCCGAGCCCAGCTTCCCGCGCAGGGCGTCGGCCATCGTCCGCAGCTCGTTCGCGGGGGCCGCGGGGACCTCCCGCGCCAGCACCCGGACGCCCGCCACCTCCACCGCCTCGGCGCCGCCGCCCCCGCCGGAGACGAGCTGCACGCGCAGGCGTCCGACCTCCCGCTCCGCCTCGCGCAGGCGCTGGCGAAGCGCCACGAGCTCCTCCTCCACCCGCTCGACGGGCACCCCCAGGAGCTCCTCGATCCGGCCCAGGGCCGCGGCCTGACGGCGGGCGTGGGCGATTGCCCCCTCGCCGGTCACCGCCTCGATCCGCCGCACACCGGAGGCGACGGCGCGCTCGGACACGATGGTGAAGGGGCCGATCTCGCCCGTGTTGCCCACGTGGCAGCCGCCGCAGAGCTCCAGGCTCACCCCGGGGACCTCCACGGTGCGCACCCGCTCGCCGTACTTCTCGCCGAAGAGCGCCATCGCCCCCGCCGCGATCGCCTCCTCGAGCGGCCGGTCGTAGACGATCTCCGTCGGGATGGCGCCGAGCACCCAGCCGTTGACCAGCTCCTCGATCCGGAGCCGCTCCTCCTCCGAGAGGGCCTGCGGATGGGTGAAGTCGAAGCGGAGGTGGTCGGGGTGGACGAGCGATCCGGCCTGGTGCACGCCGGGACCGAGCACGCGCCGCAGCGCGGCCTGGAGGAGATGGGTGGCGGTGTGGTTGCGCTGCGTGGGCAGGCGATGCGCCGGATCGACCCGCAGCTCGACCTCCGCCCCCCGGGCGAGGTTCCCCTCCTCGACGGTGAGGAAGTGGTAGTGGTCGTGCCCGGAGAGCTTCTGGACGTCGGTCACCCGGGCCCGGCCGCCGGGCCAGGCGACGCTGCCGCGGTCGGCCACCTGCCCGCCGGACTCGGCGTAGAAAGGCGTGCGGGCGAAGACGGCCACGCCCGGCTCCCCGGCGGCGAGCGCGTCGACGACCCGCGGCGACCCGCCCGCGAGCGAGACGAGCAGCTCGGGACGCGCCTCGGCGAGCCCGAGCCCCACCTCCCGCCCCTCGCGGTCGAGGTAGCCGGCGAAGACCACGGGCTCCCAAGTGTGGCCGCGCGCGGCGACAGCGGCCCGGATCTCCCCGAGGCGCCGCTGGGTCTCGGACAGATGCTGGCGCGAGCGCTCGCGCTGCTCCTCGAGGGCGGCGGCGAACCCCGCCTCGTCGAGGTGGAAGCGCTCCTCCTCGGCGATCTCCCGGATCAGCTCGACGGGCAGGCCGAAGGTGTCGTAGAGGCGGAAGACCTCGGAGCCGCCGAGCGCCACCGCGCCGGTGGCCCGCGCCCGCCCGATCGCCTCCTGCACCTGGCGCGAGCCGGTCGCGAGCGTCTCGAGGAACTTCGTCTCCTCGGCGCGCAGGGTCGCGGCCGCCGCCTGCTCGGTGGCGGCCAGCTCCGGGTAGGAGCGGCCGAGGATCTCGCCCACCACCGGCAGCAGCCGGTGGAGGAACGGCTCCTCGAAGCCGATGCCGAGGCCGTGGCGCGCCGCCCGGCGCAGCAGGCGTCGCAGCACGTAGCCGCGTCCCTCGTTGCCCGGGATGACGCCGTCGGCGAGCAGGAACGCCGCCGCGCGCAGGTGGTCCGCCACCACCCGCAGCGCCACGTCCCCCTCGTCGCCGTCGCCGTCGCGGCGGCCGGCGAGCGCCGCGGCGGCGCGGATGATCGGCTGGAAGAGGTCGGTGTCGTAGTTCGAGCGGTGGCCTCCGAGCACCGAGCTCACGCGCTCGAGCCCCGCCCCGGTGTCGATCGAGGGCTTCGGCAGGGGGCGCATGGCACCGCTCGCGCCGCGCTCGAACTGCATGAAGACGAGGTTCCAAATTTCGAGGTAGCGGCCGCTCGCCGTCCCCTCGTCCCAGCCCACCGCGGGGCGGCCGGGATCGAGGTCGACGTAGATCTCGCTGCACGGCCCGCACGGCCCGGTCTCGCCCATCGCCCAGAAGTTGTCGGCCTTGCCGCAGCGCACCACCCGCGTCTCGGGCAGGCCCGAGATCCGGCGCCAGAGGTCGAACGCCTCGTCGTCCTCCTCGTAGACCGAGGCGAACAGGCGCTCCCGGTCGAGACCCCAGACCGCGGTCACCAGCTCCCAGCCGAACTCGATCGCCTCGGCCTTGAAGTAGTCGCCGAAGGAGAAGTTGCCGAGCATCTCGAAGAAGGTGTGGTGGCGCGGGCTCGGGCCGACGTTCTCGAGGTCGTTGTGCTTGCCCGAGACCCGCAGGCACTTCTGGGAGGAGGCGGCGCGCGGCGTGGGGGGCGCCTCGCGGCCGAGGAAGTACTCCTTGAACGGGACCATCCCCGCGTTGGTGAAGAGCAGGGTGGCGTCGCCGTGCGGCACCAGGGGGGCGCTCGGATAGACGCGGTGGCCGCGCGCGGCGAAGAAGTCGAGGAAGCTCTGGCGGATCTCGGCGCTGGTCATGAAGGGTCCCCGGGCGGCGCCGGGGCGCCCGGGCCGCGCTCAATCCCGCGGAGCGGGCTCCTCGGCGGCGTCCGCCGCCACCTCGTGCCCCAGCTCCTCGAGAACGGCGACGATAGCACGCCGCGAGAAGCCCTTCCGGTCGAGATGGCGGGCGAGCGCGGCGGGGTCGGTGCCGCCGCGGCGCCGCCAGCCGCGGGCCGCCTCACGCGCCCGCTCGAGCTCCTCCGGCCAGCGCTCGGGACCGAGCGCGGCGTCCACCGCCTCCGGCGCGACGCCGCGGCGGAGCAGGTCGTGGGCCACCCGCCGCCGGCCGAGCCCCTGCCCCTCGCGGAGTTGCTCGGC
>JAHDVN010000541.1 GCA_023384635.1 Thermoanaerobaculia bacterium | reverse complement strand
GGCCGGGGGCGGGCCCCGGGCGGCCGCGGGCGAGGAGCGCCGCCGCCGGCGCGCCGTCCACGCCGGCGAGCACCACCTCGAGGCCCGCCGCGAGGCCGGCGGGGGAGAGCCCGGCAAGCGGGGCGAGGAGCGGGTCGAGGCCTCGCCGCTGCGGGGAGCCGGGGTCGCGGAAGCGGGCCACCGTCTCCGTCCAGGCGGCGAGCAGCTCGCGGTCCGGGAGCGCGGCGAGGGCCCGCACCCCGTCGCCCGCGAGCCGGCTGGCGACGGCCGCGAGCGCGCCGCCGTGCCACCGGCCGTGCCGCCAGGGGAGCCCCTCCCGGGTGGCGACCTCCTCGCCCGCCGGCGCGAGGCCGGGCGGCAGGTGGAAGTCGGCGGGGAGCGGCTCCGGATCGGGTAGCCTAGGCACGGCTCCTCCCGAACGCGATGCGAGCGGGACAGCCGGGCGAGCCTCCGTGCACTTCACCGTCAGCCACTTCGAGATCCCCGCCGCCGACCTGGATCGCGCCGCGGCCTTCTACCGGCGGGCCTTCGGCTGGGAGGCCGAGCCGCTCGCCTGGGCGGGCGGGCCGTACCTTCGCCTGCGCTCGCCGCTCGCGCCGGCGCCGGCGATCCGCGGCGGCCTGGTGCCGCGCGCCGTCTCGGTGGCGGCGCAGCCGCTCGTCGTCCTCCACCTCCACGGGGGAACCCTGGAGGAGGCGCTCGCCGCGGTGGTGGCCGCCGGCGGGAGCCGGGAGCTCGCGCCGACGGCGATCGGCGGCTTCGGCCGCTTCGCCTGCTGCCGGGACTCGGAGGGGAACCTCCTCGGGCTCTGGCAGGCCGCTGCTCCCCAAGGTCCCTGACGCCCCCGCTGGCGGAGCGGAACCCCTCAGGTCAGGCTCTGCTGGTGGACCTGGAGCTCGAACTCGAGCTGTCCGGCGCGGAACGGCTCGCCCGGCTTCAGGCGCGCCATGTGGACCCGCTCGCCGCCGAGGAAGACGCCGTTGGTGGAGTTCTGGTCGAGCAGGTACCAGAGGCCTTCGTGCGGCGCCACGCGGCAGTGGAGGCTCGAGAGCGTCGGGTCGGCGAACGCGAGCGTGTTGCGCTGCCGGTCGCGGCCGATCGAGACCGCCTGGTCGGCGGGCAGGCGCAGCGTGCGCGGCTCCCGTCCCGGCTCGCGCACCAGGAGCACCGTCTCCTCGGCGATCACGAAGGTCTTCTCGATCGCCTCGGAGAACGGGATGCGGGAGAAGGTGTTCGTGTCGTCGAGCGAGATCTCGACCAGCTGCCCCGGCGCCACCGCCGCGCGGGCGCGCAGCTGCGCCGCGAGCTCCTCGTCGTGGCAGTGCGGGCAGGGACCGCCGCCCGGCAAGGGCCGGCCGCAGCGCGAGCAGGTCACCGGCTCGGGCCGGAAGTCGGTCAGGGTCTCCTCGCGGACCCGCTCCGGACGGCGCCGGGCGAGGAGGTAGCCGATGCCGGCGGCAAGCGCCGCGAGCAGCAGCGCGAGGCCGAGCCACGCGAGGCCGGGGAGCCCGGCGGCAGGAGGAGGCGGCGGCACCGGGGTCGGCTCCGGCACCGGCGGAGGCGCCGGCGGCGGCGGTGCGGCGGCGCGGCGCGCGGCGGCGATCGCCTCGCCCAGCGCGGCGCGCTCGGCGCCGAGCCGCTCGGGCCCGACCTCGCCGAGCCGTCCCGCGTGGGCGCCGCCGGTGAGGAGCGCGAGG
>JAHDVN010000540.1 GCA_023384635.1 Thermoanaerobaculia bacterium | reverse complement strand
TGCTGCAGCTGCCCTGGGGGCGAGAGGACACCTTCGTCGGCGTGCTCGACCTGATGCGCATGAAGGGCATCCTCTACCGCGACGAGGCCAAGGGGGCCGACTACGAGCTCGTGGACATGCCGGCCGAGCACCGGGACCGCGCCGCCGAGATGCGCGAGAAGATGGTGGAGGCGATCGCCGAGACCGACGACGTGCTCCTCGAGAAGTACCTCGCGGCCGAGACCATCTCCGAGGAGGAGCTCAAGGCGGCCCTGCGGGCGGCGACGATCGCCAACCGTCTGCAGCCGGTGATGTGCGGCAGCGCCTTCAAGAACAAGGGCGTCCAGCCGCTGCTCGACGCCGTCATCGACTACCTCCCGTCGCCGGAGGACATCCCCCCGATCAAGGGGCTCGAAGCCGGCACCGAGCGCCCGGTGGAGCGGGCGGCGTCCGACGCGGAGCCCTTCGCGGCCCTCGTCTTCAAGATCATGACCGACCCCTTCGTGGGGCAGCTCGCCTACTTCCGGGTCTACTCCGGGCGGATCGGCTCCGGCACGGCGGTGATCAACAGCACCAAGGACTCGAAGGAGCGGATCGGTCGCCTCCTGCGCATGCACGCGAACAAGCGCGAGGAGATCGAGGAGGTCATGGCGGGCGACATCGCCGCGGCGGTGGGGCTGAAGGGCGTGACCACCGGCGACACGATCTGCGATCCAGCGCACAAGATCGTGCTCGAGGCGATGAGCTTCCCGGAGCCGGTGATCTCCGTCTCGATCGAGCCGAAGACCAAGGTCGACCAGGAGAAGCTGGGCGTCGCGCTGGCGAAGCTGATGCAGGAGGACCCCACGTTCAAGGTCCACACCGACCCGGACACCGGCCAGACGCTGATTTCGGGGATGGGCGAGCTGCATCTCGAGATCATCACCGACCGCCTGGTGCGCGAGTTCAACGTCGGGGCCAACGTCGGCAAGCCGCAGGTCGCCTACAAGGAGGCGATCACGGTCGAGGCCGCGGGCGAGGGCCGCTTCGTGCGCCAGACCGGCGGCCGCGGCCAGTACGGTCACGCCAAGATCCGGATGCGCCCGACCTCGGAGGCCGATTTCGTGTTCAACAACGCGATCGTCGGCGGCGTCATCCCGCGGGAGTTCATCAAGCCGATCGAGCAGGGGATCCGCGAAGCGATGGAGACCGGGCCGCTCGCCGGCTTCCCGCTCTCCGGCGTGGAGGTGGACCTCTACGACGGCAGCTTCCACGAGGTGGACTCCTCCGAGATCGCCTTCAAGATCGCCGGGTCCATGGCCTTCCAGGATGCCGCCAAGAAGGCTCGTCCGGCGCTTCTCGAGCCGGTGATGGCGGTCGAGGTGGTCACGCCGGAGGAGTACATGGGCGAGATCATCGGCGACCTCACGTCGCGCCGGGGGCGCGTACAGCACATGGAGCCGCGCGGCAGCGTGCAGGTGATCAACGCGCGGGTCCCGTTGTCGGAGATGTTCGGCTACGCCACTGACGTCCGTTCCCTGTCGCAGGGCCGAGCGAGCTACACGATGCAGTTCGCCGCCTACGAACAGGCACCGCGCAGCGTGAGCGAGGAAGTGGTCGCCAAGGCGGCCGGCTGAGATCCTCCCGGAACCCAGGAAAACAACAGGAAATCTCGGAGACAGGCCATGGGGAAGGAAAAGTTCGATCGCACGAAGCCGCACGTGAACGTGGGGACGATC
>JAHDVN010000539.1 GCA_023384635.1 Thermoanaerobaculia bacterium | reverse complement strand
GAGCACGTGCGGCTCGATCCGGCGCCGGGCCGGGCCCGGCGGGCGCCGCGCCGCGGCCGTCACCCGCGCCCGCTCACCCGGCTGGAGATCGCGGGAGAGCGGCGGCCACGGGCGTCCGGCGAGCAGGTCGCCCGCCGACGTGCGCAGCTGGAGCTCGAAGACGACGCCGCCCGCCCCGCGCTCGCCGGCGAGCCAGATCGCCGGCGAGCCGTTCTCGAGCGTCAGCCCGAGGCGCCGCCGCTCCCCCTCGGGCCACGGCCGCTCCGCCCCGGCCACCTCCAGCCGCCCCGGGAAGCTCCCCCAGGTGGCCGAGGTGGGCGGGGGGACGCGCGCCACGCGGTCCCCCGGCGGCTCCCGGTCCGCGAGATCGGCGACCGCGTCGCGGAGCGCGCTTGCCGCGCGCGCCGGGTCGTGGACAGCGGCCACGTACTGCCGCGCCGCCGCGCGCATGGCGCCCAGCGCCTCGCCGCGTCCGAGCAGGTCGCGGACCGCCGCCGCGAGGCGCTCGCTCTCCCCCTCGCCCAGCTCGACCCGCACCGCCACCTCGGCGGGCAGCTCGGCGAACTGGCCGAAGTCGGAGACCACCACCGGCCGGCCGACGGCGAGGACGCGCAAGAGCGACGCCGAGGTCTCCCCCGCCGTCGGGTAGCGCAGGTTGAGGGCGAGGTCCGAGGCCGCGATCGCCGCCTCCAGCTCGGCGTACGGCAGGAAGCCGGTCAGGTGGACGCGGTCCGCCACTCCCGCCTCGCGCGCCTCCCGCTCGTAGAAGACGTACGGCGAGAGCTCGCCCGCCACCACGAGATGGACCCGCTCGAGGCCGGGCGCGGCGAGGGCGCGGATCACCGACTCCGTCCGCTTGATCGGGGTCTGGAATCCGAACGAGCCGATGAGGGGCGCCTCCGGCGGCACCCCGAGCCGCTCCCGGAACGCCCGGCCCGCCGTCTCGTCGGCGGCCGGTGGCAGCGGAATGCCCATCGGCACCGCGCGCACCGCGAGCTCCGGGTCCTCCTCGCCGAGCTCCGCCGCCGCCCAGGCGCTGTGGACGACGACCCCGCGCTGCCGGCGGGCCAGGGTGCGGTGGGCGCCGAGCGCGAACTGCGCTGCCATACCGAAGCCGCCGAAGCGCACCGGCCGCGCCGCCGCCTCTCCGATCCAGCCGTGATCGCGGGCGAGCTGCTCCCGGTACGCCTCCGCGTCACCGCGCCCCACCGTGCGGTCGAGCAGGAAGTGGTGGAGCACCAGGTCGTGGAGGACGAGCACCCCGGGGCGCTCCAGCGCCGCCGCGTGGACCGCCGCGTGGAAGTGGTTGTTCCCCATCTGATAGAGCGGCAGCCGCCCCTCCGCGGGGGCGCCGAGCGGCGCGGTGGGGTAGGCGGCCGGGAACGCCTCCTCTACCTCCTGCCCGGGGAGCAGGAGGAGGCGCAGGTCGCAGAGCGGAGCGAGGTGCGGAAGCAGGTCGCGGCTGTAGTCCGCGATCCCCGAGCGCACCGGGGGGAGGGGTGAGACGAAATCGAGACGCAGCGCGGATCCGGCCATCGGGGGGAGGCTAGCAGAGCGTGCCGGCGATGCCGGGACGGCCTACCGGGGGTCTTTGTCGAGAGCGATCTCGAGGCCCACCGCGAAGGCCGGGACGAGCTCCCGGCGCTCGTCCGCCTCGTGGCGGTAGCGGTAGACGCTGAAGCCCGAGCCGCGCACGGCGTCGGTGATC
>JAHDVN010000068.1 GCA_023384635.1 Thermoanaerobaculia bacterium | reverse complement strand
GGGCGACTCGCAGACGGCAGCGAAGCGGCGGAAGCCCTCGGGCTCGGCTACCTCTCCTGGCGCCCCGAGTCGCGGCGAACGCGGATCATGCGCGCGATGTTCCGCCGGGAGGTCGCGAGCCTCTGCCGAGCGGGCCGGTCCCGCACCGCGGCGATTGCCGAGGTGGTGGCCATTCACAACGTCGACGAAAGGACGGTCAGGCGGGCCCTGTCGGGGTGGCGCGAAGTGTCACCTTCCCGCCACTAGACCCGCTCCGTAGCGCCTGCCATCGTGCCCCCGAAAGGAGAGCACGATGCAGCCGAAGAACACCGCCGCCAGCGTTCCAGCGCCAGGGGAGCGAGTCTCGCTCGCTCGTCTCCGCACCATCGCCCAGCTTGCCGCCGAGAGTGACGGGGTCTTCACCGAGGGCTCTCTCCGCTGGCACGTCTTCCATGCGAAGTGGACCGGCCTCGACCGCGCCATCGTGAGGCTCGGGCGTCGGGTCTACTTCGACCTCGACCGTTTCGAGGCCTGGCTCGCGGAGCAGCGGGCCGCCTGATGATCGGCGCCTGTGCCGTTGGCGAGTGCCCCCTCGGCGCTGCGCCGGCGCCGCGGGTGAAGTGCGCTCCCCGTCCGCCGCGCCCGGTGAGGCCGTGCCCGCCGGATCCCGCGAGGAAGGGCGAGTGGACCCCCTGGGGCCATGCAGCTTTCGAGGCGCTCCGCAAGCTGGGCCCCGTGCCGTGCTAGATCCGGAGCGAGTCCTCGCCGAAGCCCAGCGGGCGCTCGAGGAAGACGCCCTCTCGGGGCTGTTCGATCCCGACGAAGAGCTCGGGCTGCCGCCGGCCGCACCGCCCCCGGTGGGGCTCTTCCACCCGGAGCTCGGCGTCCCGGTGCGAGTCGAGAGCGCCGGAGAGGGCCTGCTCGCCACCTTCGAAGGTCCGGACGGTGAGGAGCTGGTGCTCGAGCGCCGAGGAGGGGCCTGGCTCACGCCGCCCCCCCGCGAGACGCCCGCGGTGCGGCGAGCGAAGCCCGAGGAGAATGCCAGCGTCCGGCGCCTGGTGCGCGAGTTCGAAGAGGCCGGCGGTGAGGTCGTGGCGGATCCCTGCGGCCGGCGCTACGCCGTCGTGCGCGGCGAGCAGAGGCTCGAGGTCTTGGACGAGGACGGGCTGCGCGGCTGGCTCGCCACGGGCTCAGCGGGGCGCGGAGGGCTCCCGGCGGAGCCTTCGATCCGGGCGGCAGCCTTCGCGATCTTCTCGCGGCCTCCGCGCTCGGCGGACGTCTTCCTCCGCGTCGGCTGGGATGCGGACTGCCAGCGGGTCTGGCTCGACCTCGGCGACTCGACCGGCGACGCGGTCGAGGTGGACCGCTCCGGGTGGCGCGTCACCTCTCCCGGGGTGCTCTTCCGGCGGCCGCCGGCGCTCCGCGCTCTCCCGCGGCCGGTGGCCGGCGGCTCCCTCTACGACCTGAGCGAGCTGGCGGGGCTCGAGGGTGACGAGCGGGTGCTCGTGCTCGGCTGGCTCCTGGGGGTGCTGCAACCGGGCGGCCCGTTCCCCGTGCTGGCGCTCTCAGGCCAACAGGGCAGCGGCAAGAGCACCCTCGCGCGGCTCCTCAAGAGCGTGATCGACCCGACTGGCGCGCCGCTGCGGGCTCTGCCGAAGGACGATCGAGAGGTCGCGGTCGCGGCTCGCGGCTCGTACCTGCTCGCCTTCGACAACGTCTCGGGGCTGCCGGCGGCCCTGGCCGACTCCCTCTGCCGCATCGCAACCGGCGCCGGCTTCGCGGCGCGGCAGCTGTACTCCGACAGTGAACAGGAGGTGCTCGAGGCGTCGCGCCCCGTGCTCCTGACCTCCATCGGCGAGGCCCCGCTGGCGCGCCCCGACCTGGCCGACCGGGCGCTCTCCGTGGTCCTTCCTCCCCGCCGGCGCTTCCGGCCGGATGCCGACCTCGCGCGGGAGTTCGAGGCGGCCCGGCCCCGGGCCCTCGGGGCTCTCCTCGACGCTGCGGCGGGTGCTCTCGACGCCCTGCCCGACGTGCCGACGGAGGGGCTCCCCCGCATGGCTTCCTTCGCGCGCTGGGTGACCGCTGCCGAGCACGCGCTCGCCGTTCCCTGGCCTCCTGGCGATTTCCTGCGGGCCTACGACGGGAACCGGGCTGCGGTGGTCTCCGCTGGCCTCGACGGCGACTCCTTCGCCCAGGCGATCCTGCGGCGGCTTTCCTCGGGCGAGGGCGAGCTCTCCGGCTCTGCCGCCGAGCTCCTCGAGCAGCTGATCCCCCAGGGGCGCGTGCCCCGCGACTTCCCCACCTCGCCCACGGGCCTGGGCGACCGGCTCCGGCGCATCGCCCCCCAGCTGGCGGCGGTCGGGGTCTCGGCGGCGCTGCGACGGGCGCACGGGCGGCGCCTCTGGACCATCACGAGGGAGGAGATCGATGCCTGAGCTCCGGCACTGCGCGTGGTGCGGTCGTGAGATCGCCGGAGAGGGCGAGCACTGCTCTCCCGCGTGCGCGGAGCGCGACGAGGCCGCGGTGCTCACGAACGACGAGCGCGACAAGGCGGAGTACCTCGCCGGCCAGCGCCACCCGGAGAGCCTCATCGCCTGGAATCTCGGCATCGCGCCCCAGGCCTGGGGGCGGGTCAAGAAGAACGATCCGCGCGCCCGAGAGGCGCTCTCTCGCGGCCGCGCCCGCGAGCTCCGCTCCCTGGTCGACGCTCTCTTCCTCGAGGCGACGGAGGGCGGGAACGTCCAAGCGGCCATGTTCCTGCTGAAGACCCGGCACGGCTTCATTGACCGGCCGGAGCCGGAGGCGGCGCGCGTCAAGGTCGAGATCAGCCTCCCTGCCGCGCTCTCCGAGGACCAGTACCGCCAGCTGCGGGAGGTGGTGACGCCGCGGCGCCAGCTGAAAGACGTCACCCCGCGCCTGCCCGCGGCGAGAGAGGAGACCCCAGCGTGACGGACGACGTGATCCGAGGCCTCGAGCTCTCGGAGTTCCAGGCCGACGTGCTCCGCGTGCCGGAGAGCCTCGACCTCTTCCTCGGCGGCGGTCGAGGCGGCGGCAAGAGCTACGCGCTCGCCGCGCTCATCCTTCGCCACGTCGCCGAGTGGGGCGCTGCGGCGCGGGCGCTGTACGTTCGGCAGTCGTTCCCCGGCATCGGCGACTTCGAGCTCGTCTTGCGGGACGTGCTGCCGCGGGCTTTCGACGGCGCCACCTACGCGAGCCAGTCGCACGTCTGGCGGCTCCCGAACGGCGCGGTGGTAGAGCTCGGCATCCTCGAGAGCCCGGCGGACCTGACGCGCTACCAGGGCCGGTCTTTCACCCTGCTCTGTGCCGACGAGGTCGGCGAGTGGCCCTCGCTCTCCCTGGTGGAGCGGCTGCGCGCCAACCTCCGCGGGCCGGCGGGGATGCCGTTGCGCGTGGTGCTCGCGGCCAATCCGGGCGGGCCCTGTCACCAAGAGCTCGCGCGGCGCTTCGTCTTCAAGGCCGCGCCCTGGGAGCCGTTCGTCGACGACGTGAGCGGGCGGGACTTCGTCCACTGCCCCTCGACTTTCGAGCTCAACGGCTTCATCGACCGCGAGCGGTACGCGCGGCAGCTGGAAGCCTCGACCGTCGGCGATCCCGAGCTCGGGCGCGCGTGGCTCCGCGGTGATTGGGCCATCGCCCGCGGCGCGTTCTTCGGAAGCGTCCTCGAGGAATCGCGCGTGGCGGTCGACCCGTGGCACCCGGAGGCCTTCGCCGCCTGGCGCACCGGCGCCGGAACCATCCATTGGGATCCCCAGGTGATCCCCGGGACCGACTGGCTCCTCTTCCTGGCGCACGACTTCGGGGTGACGGCCCCGGCGGTGACGCTGGCGGTGGCCCGGAGCGAGGGCGGCGAGGGGCCCGACGGGCGTCTCTACCCCCGCGGGAGTCTGGTGGTCTTCGATGAGCTCCACACGGCGGAGCCGGGCAGCTGGACGAAGGGGCTCGGCTACACCGTGCCGCGTCTCGCGGAGGAGATCCGCGGCTTCGCCGCCCGGTGGGGCCTGCACCCGGACGGCGTGGCGGACGATGCGATCTTCGCCCGCACCGGGAGCGGGGCCGGGAGCATCGGCGAGGAGCTCCGGGCCCACGGGGTCTTCCTTCGCCCCGCCGGCAAGGCCGATCGAAAGACGGGATGGGAGCGCGTGCGCGCCCTCTTCGCCGGGGCCGGGCGCCCCGACGTGCCGGGCCTCTACGTCGCCCGCCACTGCGAGGGGTGCTGGGCGACGATCCCGACGCTCCCGCGCGACCCGCGGCGGCCGGATGACGTCGACTCCCGGGGCGCCGACCACTGGGCGGACGCCCTGCGCTACGCGGTCGTGGGTCAGCGGGCCGGCGAAGCCGCGATGGTGACCCGGCCATGGTGAGAGACCGAAATCCCAAGGGGGAGAGGGTGGGCACCACGACGGACAGCGGCGGGGCGCGTGGCCCCGTGACCTGGTGTCGGCAGCCTTCCGGACACCCTCTCCCCCCTGGGACCTTCCCCGCGGGCCGCACCGGCGCGCGCGCGAAAGGAGTCTGAGATGGAACCTGGCCCGATCGGCGAGTGGCGCGAGCGGTACGCCGGCTCGCGAACCGACCCGAAGGAAGGGGACGAGATTCTCGACCGCTCCCCCGGCTTTCATGGCGGCACCTTCTACCGCTTCGAGCTCGTGGCGATCCACGACCCCGAACAGCCCGGCCGGCGGGTCCTGATCCGTCGCCGCGACTTCAACCCGGAGACCCACACGGAGTGGGGCTCCTAACCCACGAAAGGACCGAACATGACCGAGATCCTCGACCTCTCCCGCCGCCCCATCGGCCTGATCGGCTGGCCGGTGGCGAACGAGACCGCCGAGACCCGCCCGCTCTTCGGGATCTACTCCGAGGCCGGCGCCCTGCTCGAGCGCTTCCACGCGGAGCACAAGGCCATCGACGAGCCCGGCTCCGAGATGCACCAGAAGCTCTCGCCGGTCGGCCGGCGGGACGCCCAGCGCGAGCTCGCCGAGCGGGCCCTCGAGCAGCTGGCGAAGCTGCGCCTTCGCCCCGCCTTCGCCCAGGCTCCCGACCGGATCCGCGCCGAGTACCTGACCGCCCGGAACGCCTCGGCGCTCACCAAGACCACGGACGCCGTCTCCGCGCTGCGGGCGCGGGAGGTGCGCGACTGGTACAGGGGCCTGGACGCCAGCGCGGCCCTCAACGTGCGGCGCCACGCGGTTGCCGCGGGCGACACGGCGCTCCTCTCGGCGCTCCTCGACACGCCCTCCCCCGCCATGCGCCTGATCCCCGATGCCGAGGCCGCCACCATCGAGGCGGTGATCCTCGAGCGGAGCAACCCGGCGCGGTTCGCCGACCTGCGCTCCTACGAGCTCGCCTACCGGGCCGCCGCCGAGACCCTCGACCGGGTCGAGTCCTTCGTCGCCACGACGGGCGGGGTCCGGCCCCCGTCGACCTCGCCGGGCTACGTCCCCATCATCCCGATTCTCGCCGGCCTCCCGCCGGCGGCGTGACCCCGGGACCCGCGAGCCTGCACCCCTCGCCCGCCGGGCAGTCGACGGCGGGCGGTCTCGTCGGCGGGATGGAGGAGTACACTCTGGCCGAGGCGAACAACCGTGCGACCCAAGAAAGACACTTCAGAGCTCCGCGCGCTGCTCTCCGTGCGCTCGGGCACCGGGTATCAAGGGGGGCTCGTGATCGACGATCGCCCTCACGACACCCTCGACGACTACGTGCGCCGCTATCGGGAATGGAAGGCCAAGGGGACCGGCTCGTCTCCTAGCGCAAGAACCGCCGATACCAGAGCGCTTTCGGGAAGCGCCTAGCCAGTCGCTCCATCACGAGGTGAGTACGTTCCTGCTCCGCCAGGAGCATGGAGAGCTCGTGGTGCCGAGAGGATCCTCGAGCAGGCCCGGGCCATCGGCGACCTGTAGCTGACCATCCCGCCGGGCCCTTGACACAGCGGCCCGCTATGCGCCACGCTTAGCCCATGGAACGTGACCGGATCGGCCGGGAGCTCGAGGCCGCTCTCCCCGAGGTGCGGCGCACCGGCGCGCGGCGCGTCCGCGTGCTCGTTGCCCTGGGGGACGAAGAGGCCGACATCCTCCGGCGGGTGGCCCGGGAGCGTGGCGCTCCGCTGGCGGCCACCGTCCGAGATCTCGCGGTGACGGCCGGGCGGCTCCTACTCCCGACCCAGGAAGAGACAACCGAGGGCCGAGCGCGTTGACCGCGCGCCCGACCCTCTTGACCCGACAAGGAGGAAGCCCATGTCGAGCCCGCAGAAGAGAGTACCAGCCCCCCAGCAAACCCGCACCGGGACAGGCCCCAAGGGCCGGATGCTTGCATCGCCCGGGGCGATCATCGCCAGCGTCGGGCCGGTCCGCGTCGTGGTCGAGATCGACGGCCCCGCCCTGACCGAGCAGCAGGCCGCCCGTGTGAAGGAGACGGCGGAGGGCTTCGCGGCCGGCCTCTGGTCTCGGTTCACCCCGGAAGCGGCCCAGCCCACGCGCCTGTAGACCCGACTCGCCACGACTCCCCACCCCGCCCGCTGGCCCCGCGCTGGCGGGCGGCTTCGTCTTCACCCGACCCTTCGGGTGCCGGTAGGGTGCCACCTTGCCGGAAGGCGGCACCCAAGGTGGCACCCGATTTCGCCCCCTGGGAGCCCCTCTCCGCGGCACACTGGCGGCACAATGGACCGCAAGAATGGGCAGAATCGGGAAGAGCGGGCGAGCGTGGGATCTTCGCCTAACTGCTCAGATTGCTAGCGGTTGACGGTTGCTAAGTGTTGCAGAGATTAGGCTTAGGCCGACTCAAAATCCCCCGGGCCTCGCGCCCGTGCAGGTTCGATTCCTGTCTCCGGCACCAGCCCGCACCGGGCCGGCGGCGGCCTCAGCCGGCCGGCTCGGTCCGCTCGTCGCCCACGACCTTCCCGTCCCTCAGGCTGATCCTCCGCTCGGCGTGGGCGGCGATGTCGGCCTCGTGCGTGACCAGGATGCCCGTGTTGCCCCCTCCGTGGAGCTCGTCGAAGAGGCCCATGATCTCGGCCGAGGTGGCCGAGTCCAGGTTGCCGGTCGGTTCGTCGGCGAGCAGGATCGACGGGTTGTTGACCAGCGCGCGGGCAATCGCCACTCGCTGCCGCTGCCCCCCCGAGAGCTCGTTGGGCAGGTGGTGCATCCGGTCGGCGAGCCCCACGCGCTCGAGGGCGCGGTGGGCGAGCTCCCGTCGCTGTCGCCGCGGGATGCCGGCGTAGATCAGCGGCAGCTCCACGTTCTGCGCCGCGTCGGTGCGCGCCAACAGGTTGAAGGTCTGGAAGACGAAACCGATCTCCCGGTTGCGGATCGCCGCCAGCTCCTCGTCGTCGAGCTTCTCCACCGCGGTGCCGTTGAGCTGGTAGCTCCCGGCCGTCGGCGTGTCGAGACAGCCGAGCAGGTTCATGAGCGTCGACTTGCCGCTGCCCGACGGCCCCATGATCGCGAGGTACTCCCCGCGTTCGATCGCGAGGTCGACCCCGTCGAGGGCCCGCACCTGCTCGGCCCCCATGTCGTAGACCTTCTCCACGGCGTCCAACCGGATCAGGCTCATCGCGCTCCCCTGCCCTCGCAGCTCCGGTCTCGTCGCCTCAGCGCAGCGCCGCCATGCCGACCTTGACCGCGACGCCGAGCGCCCAGACCACGCCGACCGCGACCGAGGCGGTGGTGCGCGAGACGCGGGCCACGATCTGGAAGCCGAGGACGAGGAGCGCGAGGCACCAGACCGAGAAGAGGTCCACGCTCGCGAGCAGCGCCACCAGGGCCGGCCCGGCCCCCTCGGGCGCGAACGCCGCCAGGCTCGAGAGGAGGAGGGTACCGCCCTGCAGCTCCTCGATGCCGATCGACTGCCTGGCCAGGACCACTGGCAGCGTCAGGAGGCCCGCCAGCGTGAACGGTAGCAGTCCGTGCACGGTCACGCTGAGCGCCCGGCGGTAGTCGATCTCTCCCCCGCCCAGGCGGATCCCGGCAAGGAGCAACGCGGCGGCGACCGCGGTGACCAGCGGGCTGGCGAGGAGCACTCCGACCACGGTCGACCAGAGGGAGAAGCGGTGCAGCCGTGCGGCGTCGAGCTCGGGCGGCAGCTGGCGCCCGCTCGCCTCCACGCTGCGGAGCAGCTCCTGCGGCGAGATCCTCTCGAAGGAGGCGAAGATCACGGCCGCCCCGAGCAGGGTCGCGAGCAGGAGCGCGACCAATACGGTGGGCCGCTCGGCGATCGCGCCGAAGGTCTTCCGCGGTGCCACGAGGGCGCCGGGGAGGCGCGTCCAGGAGTTGTCGGTCACGGGCTCTCCCTCATCCCGCGGCGGGCTCGTCCTCGCCGACCACGGTGACCTGGCTCTCCTCGAGCAGGGTGCCGAGGGCGCGGCGATAGCTCGACAGGGCCCGGCGGTAGCCGGAGACGGCGGCCACGACCCGGCTGCGGGCCGCGGTCAGGTCGTCTTGGATCTGCAGCACCTGGAAGCTCGTCGAGAGACCGTTCTCGTACTTGCGCTGCTCGGCCTCGAGGTTCTTCTCGGCCAGCCGGCGGGAGGCCTTGGCCGACTCGATCGCCTTCGCCGCCGCCTCGACCGCGCGGACGGCCGCGCGCACCTCGGTGGCGATCGCCAGCTCGAGCTCCCGCTCCCGGGTGCCGGCCTGCTCCACCGCGAGCTCCGCGGCCGCGCGCTGGGCACGGGCGCTGCGGTTGCCGAGCGGGTAGGCGAAGCCGACGCCGACGGTCCAGCCGCGATACTCCGCGTCGGTGATCTGGTCGAGCGCATCGTCCCAGCCGCCCGGGAAGGAGGCGATCACGTTGCCGGCGGCGTCGCGCACCACCGCGTCACCGCCCACCCCGTTGAATCCGTAGGTCGCCTGGAGATCGAGGCGCGGCTTCGTCTGGTTGCGCAGATAGGCGGCCTGGACCTCGAGGCTCTGCCGCGACACGCGGCGCGAGGCGAGCTCGGGGCGCGCCTCCAGGGCCTTGTCGATCGCTCTCTCCACCGGCAGCAGCGGCACGGTGATCTCGGCCTCGCTGTCGGGAACGATCTCGGCTCCCCAGAGCCGCGCTTCGCGGTCCATCCCGAGCAGCTGGCGCAGTCGGTCCTCGGCGTTGCCGACCGCGAAACGGGCGCGGATGATCTCCTCCTCACGGGTGGAGATCCCCACCTCGCTCTGCACGAGCTCCAGTGGCGCCAGCGTGCCCACGTCCACCCGGACCCGGTTCTGGTCGTGCAGGCGCCGGGCGAGGTCGAGAGCCGCCTCGGCCACCTGCAGCTGGTACCGCGCCTCGACGAGGCTCCAGTACGCGTCCTCGACCTCGCGGAGGAGGTCGGTGACCTGCTGGACGAAGGTCAGGCGGCTGATCTCGAGGTTGTTGCGGGCGATCACGATCCCCCGCTCCGTGACGTCGCGGCCGAAGTCTCGCAGCAGGGGCTGGCTCAGCGTGAAGTCGAGACCGCTCGAGTAGGAGGGGTTGAGGAGCGAGAAGCGGGAGTTGGTCTTGAAGCGCCCGTTGCTCCAGGCGACCTCGGCGGTGGCGCCGGTCGGCAAGAGGCGGCTCAGGCCGAGTTGGAAGCCGGCCCGGTCGGTCTCCTGCACCTCGGCGCCGTCCAGGTTCGAGGCGGCCGGGGTCGTGTCGCTCACGAACTGGAGGCCCCCGTCGACCAGGAAGTCGTAGATGCCGAGCGCCTGCTCGACGCCCTCCCGCGACTGGGCCCGGTCGTAGCGGACCACCTGGAGCGAGAGGTTCTGCTGCAGGGAGAGCGCGACCGCCTCCTCGAGCGTGAGGTGGACCGCGCCGTCCACGATCCGCGGCGCGGTGGCGGCGGAGATCGGGGTGAGGGCCGTGGTGACCTGGATCGGCTCGGCGCTGGCCGTTCCGGCGAGCAACAGGGCGGCGAGGGCGACCGTGCGGGCGATCCCGTGACGACTTGCTGGATTCCGTTCCATCCGTGATGTCCTCTCTCTCGCTCCGGGACCGACCGGAGACGCGTGCGATCTTCCCAGACTTACGCGTCCTCGGGGGAAAAGTTCCGGCCGCCTTCGCCCCGGATCTCCTCCGGGTGGAAACAGGCCGTGCGGTGGCCGTTGCCGACCGGGGCGAGCCGGGGCGCTTCGACCTCGCAGCGCTCCGAGGCCCGCGGGCAGCGCCAGCGGTAGGCACAGGCTGCCCAGCCGAACTCCTTCCGGGTCTCCCCCTCCCGGCCCGCGCGCTCCCCCGCCGGCTCGACGGGCGGCGGCCGGCGCCGACCCGGCTCGGGTCGCGGCACGGCGGCCAGGAGGGCGCGGGGGTAGGGGTGGCGCGGCGTCGCGAAGAGGGCGCGCACCGGCGCCTCCTCGACGATCCGCCCGCGGTACATCACCGCGACGCGGTCGGCGAGGTGCTCGACCACCGCGAGGTCGTGGCCGATGAAGAGGAGGGCGAGGCCGTGGCGCCGCTGCAGGTCCACGAGCAGGTTCACGATCTGGGCCCGGACCGAGACGTCGAGGGCGGAGACCGGCTCGTCGGCCACGAGCAGGTCGGGCTCGGTGGCGAGGGCGCGTGCGATCCCGATCCGCTGCCGCTGGCCGCCGGAGAACTCGTGCGGGTACTGCCGCGCCGCCGCGGGAGGCAGGCCGACCTGGGCCAGGAGCTCCTCCACCCGGGCCGGCAGCGCGTCCGCGGAGCGCAGCCGGTGCACCCGGACCGGCTCGGCGAGCATCGGGCCGATCCGCAGGCGCGGGTTGAGCGAGCTCTGCGGATCCTGGAAGACCATCTGGAAGCGCCGCCGTTCGGCGCGCAGCGCGGCCGGCGCCAGCGCGAGCAGGTCGCGCCCGGCGAAGCGGAGCTCCCCGGCGGTGGGCTCCACGAGCCGCAGCAGGCAGCGGGCGAGCGTCGTCTTGCCGCTCCCGGATTCGCCGACGAGGGCCAGCGTCTCGCTCCGGTCCAGCTCGAGATCGACTCCGTCCACCGCTCTCAGCACCGGGGGCTCGCGGCGGAGCCAGGAGCGCCGGGAGCGGTACTCCTTCACGATCGCGCGGGCCTCGAGGAGCGGCGTCATCCCCCGCTCCCCCCGGGACCGGGGAAGAAGCACCGGCAGCGGTGGCCGGGTCCGAGCTCGACGGTGGCCGGGAGCTCCTCCCGGCAGCGGTTCGCCGCCTGCGGACAGCGCGGGTGGAAGGCGCAGCCGGGAGGGAGGTGGCGCGGGTCGGCGACCTGCCCCGGAACCACCGGGAGCGTCCCCCGCCCGGCGGGCCGGCCGAGCCGCGGCAACGCTGCGAGCAGGCCGGCCGTGTAGGGATGCCCGGGGGATCCGAAGAGGGCCGGCACCGGGCCCTCCTCCACGATCTGTCCGGCGTACATGACGTAGGCCCGCTCGCAGCACTCGGCGACGACCGCCAGGTCGTGCGTGACGAGGAGGACGCCGAGGCGGAGCCGGACGCGGAGCGCCGCGAGGAGGTCGAGGATCTGCGCCTGGACCGTCACGTCTAGGGCGGTCGTCGGCTCGTCGGCGAGGAGGAACGCGGGCCGCGAGGCGAGCGCGAGGGTCAGCAGCACCCGCTGTCGCTGTCCTCCCGAGAGCTGGTGCGGATAGCTCGCCGCCGCGCGCTCCGGGAGGCCGACGAGGTCGAGCAGCTCGCGGGCCGCGGCCGCGCACTCCCGCCGCCCGAGGCGCCGGTGCGCCCGCAGGGCCTCGGCGAGCTGACGGCCGGCGGTGAGCACCGGGTTGAGGGCCGAGAGGGGTTCCTGGAAGACGAGACCGATGGCGCCGCCCCGCACCAGGCGCAGCTCCCGCTCCGGCAGCCCGAGGAGGTCCCGCCCGTCGAGCAGGACCCGCCCCGACGTCGCGCGGGCGGTCGGAGGGAGGAGCCCCAGGATCGCGAGGGCGGTGAGGCTCTTGCCGGAGCCCGACTCTCCCACCAGCCCCACCATCTCGCCGCGCTCGAGGCGGAGCGAGGCACCGCGCACGACCTCCACCGGCCCCGCTGGCCCGGGGAACGCGACGGTGAGCGCCTCGACCGCGAGGGCGCTCATCGCTCCTTGCGGCGGGTGGCCCCTTGGCGGTCGAGCCCCGAGAGCCAGTGCACGATCGTCGCGACGCCGTAGCCGGTGGCGCCGCGCCGCTCCCGGTCCTCCCCGCCGACGTAAGCGGGGCCGGCGATGTCCAGGTGCGCCCACCGGGAGACGCCGCCGGTGAACTCCGAGAGGAAGGCCGCGGCGGTGGAGGCCCCGCCCCAGCGCCCGGCCACGTTCCTCAGGTCGGCGTGCGCCCCCTGCATCTCCTCGGCGAACTCCGGCCAGAGCGGCAACCGCCAGAGCCGTTCCCCGCTCGCATCGGCGGCCGCGAGGAGCGACGCCGCGAGGCCGTCGTCGGGCGTGAAGAGGCCTGCCGTCCCCTGTCCGAGCGCGACCACGCACGCGCCGGTCAGCGTCGAGAGCTCCAGGAGCGCGTCGGGCTTCTCGGCGGTCGCCCACGACAGGGCGTCGGCCACGATCAGGCGCCCCTCGGCATCGGTGTTCAGGATCTCGACCGTCTTGCCGTTGGCGCAGCGGACGATGTCGCCCGGGCGGTAGGCGGCGCTTCCCAGCATGTTCTCGGCGAGCGGCAGGTAGAGGCGGAGCCGGACCGGGAGCGCCAGCTCAGCGGCGGCGTGCAGCACGCCGAGCACGGCACAGGCTCCGCACTTGTCCCATTTCATCTCGTCCATCGCCGCGGCCGGCTTGATCGAGAGGCCGCCGCTGTCGAAGGTCACGCCCTTCCCGACCAGGGCGACCTTCGGCCCCCGCGCGCCCCAGGCGACGCGGACCATGCGCGGCGGATGGGCGGAGCCGCCGCCCACCGCGAGGATGCCGCCCATGCCCCGGCGCCCCATCTCGGCCGGTCCGAGCACCGTGGCCCGGGCGCCCGTCCGCCGTGCCAGCTCGCGGGCCCGCGCCGCGATCCAGGCCGGCGTCGCCTCGTTCGGCGGGCTGTTGGCGAGGTCGCGCGTCCAGGCCACGGCCGCCGCCACGGCGGTGCCGGTCCGGACGCCGGCTCTCCAGGCTGTCGCGAGCGATCCGGCCGCAGCGAGGAGGACCTCC
>JAHDVN010000067.1 GCA_023384635.1 Thermoanaerobaculia bacterium | reverse complement strand
GCTTCGTCCTAGCGGGCGCCGCCTACTGCGCCTCCCGCCCGGCGGCGAGGGCGTCGGGGAAGGGGCCGAGGGCGCGCGCGAAGAGGCCGAGCGACCAGGCGATGGCGAGGCCGAAGTTGGTGACCGGCACGCCGGCGTCGCGGGCGCGCGCCAGGCGGGAGAGCATCTCGCGGCGGTTGAGCATGCAGGCGCCGCAGTGGACCACGAGCCGGAACGAGGAGAGGTCGGCGGGCCAGTCGCGGCCCTGGAAGTGAACCGTCTCGAGCGGCCCACCCGCCTTCGCCGCCAGCCAGGCGGGGATCTTCACCCGCGCGATGTCGTCCTCCACCGGGTGGTGCGAGCAGGAGTCGACCACCAGCACCCGGTCGCCGGGGGCGAGGCGCCCGATCGCCGCCGCGCCGCGCACCATCTCCGCGAGGTCCCCCTTCGCCCGCGCCAGCAGGATCGAGAACGAGGTCATCGGCACCTCGGCCGGCGTCGCGTCGGCCACGGCGCGGAAGGCCTGCGAGTCGGTGACCACCAGCGCCGGCGGTTGGCGCAGCGAGGCCAGCGCGGCGCCGAGCTCCCCTTCCTTGACCACCAGGCACCAGGCGTCGTGGTCGAGCAGGTCGCGGATCGCCTGCACCTGGGGGAGGATCAGCCGCCCCTTCGGCGCCTCCTTGTCGATCGGCACCACCAGCACCACCGCCTCGCCGGGGCGCACCAGGTCGCCGAGGAGCGCCGGCGTGTGGACGAGGTCCGGGGGGGCGGCGCGGACGATCGCCTCCCGCAGCTCGGCGATCCCCTCGCGGGTGACCGCGGAGGTGCGCACCACCGCGAGGCCGCGCGCCGCGAGCCGCGCGGCGAGCGCCTCGTCGGGCGGCACCCGGTCGGCCTGGTTGAGCACCGCGATCACCGGCGTGCCGCGCGCCGCCGAGGCGGCGACGATCTCCTCCTCGAGATCGCCCCAGACGCCGCCGACCGCGACCACCAGGGCGAGGTCGGTGCGCTCGAGGACGCGGCGGGTGCGCTCCACCCGCTCCTCGCCGAGCGCGCCCTCGTCGTCGAGGCCGCCGGTGTCGATGAAGAGCACCGGCCCGACCGGCAAGAGCTCGAACGGCTTCTCCACCGGATCGGTCGTGGTGCCGGCGATCGGCGAGACGATCGCCACCTCCTGGCCGGCGAGCGCGTTGAGCAGCGACGACTTGCCGACGTTGCGGCGGCCGAAGAGGCCAATCTGCAGCCGCAGGCCCTTGGGGGTCGATTTCACGGTCTCTCCTCGCGCTCGCGCTTCTGGATCGTCCCCGCGCCTCAGAAATAGAGGTCGCGGTCGTCGGTCGTGCGGATCCGGTCGAGGCGCGCGACGAGCTCGACCTTCAGCGCGTCGTCCGGGAGCTTGGCGAGCTCCGCGGCGATGATCCGCTCGCCGGCGGCGCGCGTCTCGGGCGAGCCGTAGTCGACCAGGTACTCGAGCAGCGTGGTGAGCGCGTTCGGGGTGCAGAACTTCTTGATGAACCCCGGGATCGCGAACTCCATGAAGTGCTCGCCGGTGCGCCCGAGGCGGTAGCAGGCGGTGCAGAAGCTGGGGATGTGGCCGTCGACCACCAGCTCGCGCATCACCTCGTCGAGGCTGCGGACGTCGCCGAGCTGGAACTGCTCGCGCTCCATGCACTGCGTGTCGCCGGCCTCGGTGTAGCCGCCGAGCTCGAGCCGCGTGCCGGCGTCGATCTGCGAGACCCCGAAGGTCATCGCCTGCCGGCGCAGCTCGGCGTTCTCGCGCGCGGTCAGGATCATCCCCGTGTACGGCACCGAGAGGCGCAGGATCGCGATGAGGCGCAGGAGGTCGCGGTCGGAGACCATCCAGCGCTCGTCGAGCCGCACCCCGGAGGCGGGGCGCAGGCGCGGGAACGAGATCGTGTGCGGGCCGACCCCGTAGCGCTCCTGCAGGAAGAGGGCGTGGCGCACCAGGCCGAGCAGGTCGAAGCGCCAGTCGTAGAGGCCGAAGAGGGCGCCGATCCCCACGTCGTCGCAGCCCGCCTCCATGGCGCGGGAGAGGGCGTCGAGACGCCAGAGGTACCTCCCCTTCGCGGTGCCGGCCGGGTGGACGCGGGCGTAGGTCTCGTGGTGGTAGGTCTCCTGGAAGACCTGGTAGGTGCCGATTCCCGCCTCCTTCACGATCCGGTAGCCCTCGTGGTCGAGCGGGGCGGCATTGATGTTGACGCGGCGGATCTCGCCGTGCCCCACCTTGACGTCGTAGACCGTGCGCACCGCCTCGGCGATGAACCGGGCGTCGTAGTGGGGGTGCTCGCCGAAGACCAGGATCAGCCGCTTCTGTCCCTTTTCCTCGAGGGCAGACACCTGGCGCCGGATCTCGTCGACGTCGAGGGTGCGGCGGATCGCCTCGGGGTTGCTGCGCCGGAAGCCGCAGTAGGCGCAGTCGTTCGTGCACTCGTTGCCGATGTAGAGCGGCGCGAAGAGGACGATCCGGTTGCCGTAGACCGTCTCCTTGAGCGTGCGGGCGGCGGCGAAGATCTCCTCGACCAGCTCGGGGTCGTCGGCGCGCACGAGCTCGGCCGCCTCCTCCACCGCGAGCGCCTGCTTGTCCATGCTCTTGGCGATCAGATCCCGCACCCGCGCGCGCTCCGGCGCCGGGCCCGCGGCGAGCCCCGTCAGGTGCGCGTCGTCGATGAAGTCGGTGGCGGTGGCGCTCAGCTTCGGGTTCATCGCGTCTCCTCTCGGCGGCGGCGGGCGAGCGCCGGAGCGTCGCCCCGGCCGCGGGCGACCCGTCGTCCCAGCCCGGCGATCCTCGCCTGCAGACACGACTGGCAGACCTCGGCCGTCTCTCCCACGCAGGCCTTGCCAGGGTAGATCTCGTAGGCCGCGCGGTAGGCGGGCGGGGTGAGGTTGGGCATCACGACGTTCGCGCCGCGCCGCAGGCCGAGCTCGCGGCCGCGCGCCGGGTCGAGGGTGGCGAGCGCCGTGGTGCTGGGGATGTTCGCCTCCGGGCAGAGCAGGCGCGCGAGGGCCAGCGCCTTGAGCGTCGTGGTCTCGTCGGCCGGCACCTGGTGGCCCGGGGGCAGCGGGCGCGGCAGCGCGGTGCCGCCCCCATCCTCCGGCTCCGCCCCCTCCTCCCCCGTCCCCAGGGCGACCCGTCCGAGCGGGGTCTCCGGGTGCGGCAGATACGGCCCGAGGCCGATCATGTCGAGGTCGAGGTCGCGGAAGCGGACGAGGTCGTCGGCGAGGTCCTCCCACGACTGGCCGGGGATCCCGATCAGGATGCCGCTGCCCACCTCGTAGCCGAGCTCCCGCAGGCGCCCGAGCTGGGCGAGCCGGTCGGAGGTCCGCCCGCCGAGCGGGGGATGGATCCGCTCGTAGAGGGCGCGGTTCCCGGTCTCGAAGCGGAGCAGGTAGCGGTCGGCGCCGGCCCGGCGCCAGCGCGCGAGCTCCTCGTCGCGCCGCTCCCCGAGGCTCAGGGTGACGGCGAGCGGCGTCTCCTCCCGCACCCGGCGCACCAGCGCCTCGACCCAGTCGGCGGTGAGCCCGTAGTCCTCCCCCGCCTGCAGCACCAGCGTGCCGTAGCCGAGGCCGACCGCGAGCCGCGCGCAGGCGAGGACCTCCTCGGCGCTCATCCGGTAGCGCCCGAGCCCGTCGCGGCCGGCCGCGAGCCCGCAGTAGGCGCACTCGCGCACACAGTGGTTCGAGATCTCGACCAGCCCGCGCAGGTGGACCGCGTCGCCCACCGTCTCGCGGCGCACCCGGTCGGCGCGCTCCCAGAGCGGGGCGAGGTCGGCCTCACCCTCGGTGCGGAGCCAGCCGAGGACCTCGTCGCGGGAGATCAAGGGGCGCCGGGCTCCGGAGCGGACGGCGTGGCCCGGGCCGCCGGGCCCGGTGCCGGCGCGGGGGCGCTCTGCGTGGCGGCGATCTCGACCGTGAAGGTCGTGCCGCGGTCCGGCGCGCTCTCCACCGCGACCTCGCCGCCGTTCAGGTGCGCGAGCTTGCGCACCACGGAGAGGCCGAGCCCGCTGCCGGGAATGTGGCGGGTCTTCTCGTTCTTGATGCGCACGAACTCCCCGAAGAGCCGGGCGACCTCCGCGGGCGCCATCCCGATGCCGGTGTCGGCGACCTCGATGCGCACGCGGCCGTCGCCGCCTCCGTCCACCGCGCCGCCCGACAGCCGCACCGCCACCCGGCCACCGTCGCGGTTGTACTTCACCGCGTTGGTGAGCAGGTTGTTGAAGATCGCCTCGAGCTCGCCGCGGTCGGCGCTCATCGGCACCGGCGCGGGCGCCTCCAGCGTCACCGCGATCCCGCGGCGGGTGGCCTCCGGGAGGACCGACTCGATCGCCACCCGCGCCACGTCGGCGAGCTCGAGCGACACGATCTCGCGCCGCTTCTGCCCCGACTCGAGCCGCGTGAGGTCGAGCAGGTCGGTGATGAGCTTGCGCATGCCGCCGATGCGCACCAGGCTGCGGTCGACCGCCTTCTCGAAGACCGCCGGATCGGCGCCTATCGTCCGGTCCTTGAGCAGGTAGAGATAGCCCTCGATCGCGGCGAGCGGCGCCTTGAGCTCGTGGACGATCACCGAGAGCAGCTGGAAGCGCACCTGGCGCTTCTCCTCGGCCAGGCGCCGCGTCTCGCGCGTGAGCAGCAGGTGGCGGGTGCTCTTGGTGAGCACCGCGCGCAGCTCCTCCGGCGTGAACGGCTTGGCGAGGAAGTCGTACGCCCCGCGCTTGGTCGCCACCACCGCGTTCTCGAGGGTCGCGTAGGCGGTCATCATCACCGTGAGGAAGCCGACCGGCGGCTGCCGCTCCGCGAGCAGCCCCAGCAGCTCGACCCCGGAGATGCCCGGCAGCTTGTGGTCGAGCAGCAGGATGTCGGGGGGTGCCGCCGCGATCCGCTCCAGCCCCTCCTCGGCGCTGCCCGCCTCCTCGACCGCGAAGCCGAACTCGCCCTCGATGTCCGGCAGCCGCAGGACCAGGCGCGAGACGGCGCGGTGGACCGCGACCCGCATCGCCGGCTCGTCCTCGACCACGAGAACCCGCAGCGTCTCCACGGCGCTCACCCCGGCAGCAGCCGGTCGATCTCCCGGCGCAGCTGCTCGAAGCGCACCGGCTTGGAGAGCATGGCGTCGACCCGCATCCAGCCCGGCGAGCCCTGGAGCGCGCTGGCGAAGTCGAGCCCGGTCTCCGCCGCCACCGCCGTGACCATGATCACCGGCACCGGCGGCTGGCGCTTCTTCAGCCGGTAGGCCAGCGCGAAGCCGCCGTCCATGTGCTCCATCATCAGGTCGATCACCGCGAGGTCGGGAGCGGCGCCTTCCAGGGCGGCGAGCGCTGCCGCCTCGCCGTCGGCGGCCACCACCTCGAAGCCGGCGGCCTCGAGCTGGAGGGTCATCTGATCCCGGAAGTCCTCGTCGTCGTCCACCACCAACACGGTCCGCCTCGTTGCGCTCATCGCTTCTCTCCCTGTCCGCCTTCAGGCCCCCGCGAGGAGGCTCCCGGGCTGCGGACCGCCCGCGACTCGTTCGACGTGCGCCCCCTCCGCGCCCTCCGGGCGCCGCGCCGGCAGGGTCACCGTGAAGGTGGTTCCCGTCGGCCCCGCCATCGGGTCGGCGTTCGACTCCACCCGGATCTCACCCCGGTGCATCTTGACGATGCCGTAGGTGACGGCGAGGCCGAGGCCGGTGCCCTTGCCGGCCGGCTTGGTGGTGAAGAAGGGGGTGAAGATGCGGCCGCGATTCTCGGCCGGGATCCCGATCCCGCTGTCGGCCACCTCGAAGCGCACCCGGTCCTCCAGCCCCTCGGTGGTCACCCGGAGGCGGCCACCGCCCGCCATCGCGGCGCAGGCGTTCGTGATCAGGTTGATCAGCACCTGAGAGATCTGGTCGCCGTCCAGCTCGGCGAGCGCCTCGCCGCGGTGCTCGGTCCGGACCTCGATCTCCTCGGGCACCGCCGCCGCCCGCAGGCAGCGCTCGACCAGCTCGCGCACGTCCACCGTCCGCAGCACGACCTCGTTCTGGCGCGCGAAGTTCAGCAGGCCCGACACGATGCGCTTCGCCCGGTCGGTCTGCTCGACGATGGTCGCCAGGTCGTCGCGCAGCGGCGAGCTGGCCGGCGTCTCCTCGAGCAGCATGTGGGTGTACATCAGCACCACCCCGAGCGGGTTGTTCACCTCGTGGGCGATGCCGGCCGCCAGCTGCCCCATCGAGGCGAGCTTCTCGCTGTGAACCAGCGCCTCCTGCGCGTTCGCCAGCTTGCCGTGCGACACCGCGAGCTCCTGCACCGCCCGGCGCAGCTCCTCGATCGTGTAGGGCAGGCACATCTCGCTCTCCGCCAGCCCCTCGTGGATCGCCACCGCGTGCTCGCGGCAGGTGTCGTAGCCGCAGGCGCCGCAGTTGAGCTCGTCCTGGGGGGTCAGCTTGCCGAGCCGGGCCATGAGGGCGGAGAGCTCGGCGGGCGACGGTCCGGGCAGGCGCTGGTCGTCGGCGGCGAAGCCGCGCGCGAGGTCGACCTCGTCGTAGGCCCGCATCGCCGCCTCGTACTCTGCCCGCTCGCGGCGCGCGAGATCGGTTCGCACCTGCCGGGAGACGCGCGAGCGGCGGGCGAAGAGCGGCGCCTCGGTCGTCATGCCCGGGCCCATCACGCAGCCGGTGCAGCAGAGCACCTCGAGCAGGCGCGCCTCGAGCCCCCCGCTCTCGAACTCCCGCAGCGCGTCGCGGAACTCCACCCGGCCCGCCGCCGCCACCACCTCGGCACGCAGCAGGTCGTCCGGGATCCCCGCCGCCTCCAGCATGCCGCGGGTGATCGGGAAGAGGGCGCCCGCGCCGGCGTGCGGCGGATCGAAATCCTCCGCCTCCGCGTCGCCGCGCTCCGCCGCGACGTGGCACTCGGCGAACAGCTGCCGCAGCTCCGCGAAGGTGAGCACGCAGTCGATCTCGCCCTTCACCTGGTCGGCGATCGCCTCCTCCTTCTTCGCCAGGCAGGGGCCCACGAAGACCGTCCGCTGTCCCGCGCCGCCGTGGCGGCGCAGGACGCGCGCGGTGGCCACCATCGGGGAGACGATCGGCGCCAGCAGGGGGACGAGCTCCGGGTGCAGCCGCTCGACGTAGCTGGTCACCGCCGGGCAGGTGGTGGCGATGAAGCGGCCGGTCGGCCGCTCGGCGAGGAGCCGCGTGTAGGCCCGCGCCACCAGGTCGGCGCCGAACCCCACCTCGTGGACGCCCGTGAAGCCGAGCCGTCGGAGCATCCCCACGAGCTCGCCCGGCGCGACGTCGGGGAACTCGGCCGGGTAGCTCGGCGCCACGAGGACCGCCACCGGCTCGGGTCCGGAAAGGAGCAGCTGCACCGAGTCGAGCGAGGAGAGCAGCTGCTTGGCCTGCTGCGAGCAGACGCGCACGCAGTTGCCACAGCCGATGCAGCGCTCCGGCATCACCTCCGCCTGGCTGCGCACGATGCGGATGGCGCGCGCCGGGCACTCGCGGACGCAGGTGTAGCAGACCCGGCAGCGCTCCGGGATCGTCGTCACCAGCGGCAGCTTGACGCTCTCGCTCATGGCGACCGGTCGCCCTCCGTGCTCAGCGCACGACCTCGCGCGCTCCGTAGTGGGTGTGCAGCAGGTGGTGACTCACCTCCGAGAGAGGGGCGCCCAGGAACTCGTCGTAGAGCCGCCGCACCGACTCGTTGCCGTGCGCGGTGCGCTTTGCCTCGTCGCGGTCGATCGCATAGAGGGCCTGCAGCCGCGCGCGGAGCGCCTCGATCGAGACCCCCATGGTCTGGCCGCCGCCGTTGATGCAGCCGCCCGGGCAGGTCATCACCTCGATGAACTGGAGGTCGCGCCGCCCGGCGCGCACCTCCTCGAGCAGCCTCCGGGCGTTGCCGAGCCCGCTCACCACCGCGGCCCCGATCGAGAGGCCGTCGATCTCCAGGCGGACCTCCTTGACCCCGTCGAGGCCGCGCACCGCCTGCACCTTGAGGTCGTCGAGGTCCCGGCCGGTCAGCAGGAAGTGCGCGGTGCGGATCGCCGCCTCCATGACGCCGCCGCTGGCCCCGAAGAGCTTGCCGGCGGTGCTCCGCTCGCCGAACGGCTGGTCGGCCGCCTCGGGCTCGAGGATCCGCAGGTCGAGCCCCCGCATCCGGATCAGGCGGGCGAGCTCGCGCGTGGTGAGCACCGCGTCGACGTCGTAGAGGCCGTCGTGGCCGAGCTCGGGGCGACCCGCCTCGAACTTCTTGGCGGTGCACGGCATCGCCGAGACCGTGAAGACCCGCTCCGGCGCGATCCCCTCGCGCTTGGCATACCAGGCCTTGATCACGCTGCCCAGCATCGCCTGCGGGCTCTTGCAGCTGGAGAGGTTGGGGATGAAGTCCGGGTGCGACTGCTCGACGTACTTGATCCAGCCCGGCGAGCAGCTGGTCATCATCGGCAGCGGACCGCCGGTCTTGATCCGCTCCACCAGCTCGCTCGCCTCCTCCATGATCGTCAGGTCGGCGGCGAAGGAGGTCTCGAACACGCGGTCGAAGCCGATCCGGCGCAGCGCGGAGGTCATCGCCCCCGCCACGTCGGCGCCGGGACGGAGCCCGAACTCCTCGCCGAGGGTCACCGACACCGCCGGGGCGTGCTGGATGACTACGAAGGTCTCGGGGTCGGCGAGCGCCGCCAGCACCCGCGGCAGGTCGTTCTGCTCGGAGAGCGCCCCGGTCGGGCAGACCATGATGCACTGCCCGCAGTTGATGCAGCTGGAGACGTTGAGCCCCTGGTCGAAGGCGGTGCCGACGACGGTGCGGCTGCCGCGGTTGACGAAGTCGATGCAGCCGATCCCCTGCACCTCCTCGCAGACGCGCACGCACTTGCCGCAGAGGATGCACTTGGCCGGGTCGCGGACGATCGAGGGGCTGGAGGTGTCGAGCTTGTACTCGAGCTTCGAGCCGAAGTAGCGCCGCCCGCGCACGCCCAGCTCGGAGGCGAGCTCGCGCAGCTCGCAGTCCGAGTTGCGCACGCAGTAGAGGCAGTCGTCCGGGTGATTCGAGAGCAGCAGCTCGACGATCACCTTGCGCGCCTCCACGGCGCGCTCGGAGTGGGTGTGGATGCACATGCCGTCGCTGGCCGGGAAGGCGCAGCTCGGCACCAGACCGCGCTGGCCCTCGATCTCCACGACGCACATGCGGCAGGCGCCGGTGGGCGTCAGATGGGCGAGGTGGCAGAGGGTCGGGATCCGGATGCCGGCCCGCTCGCACGCCTCGAGCACGGTGTCGCCCTGGCGGGCCTGGATCGGGCGGTCGTTGACTTGCAGGGTGAGCACGGTCTCCTCCCTCCTAGGCGACGAGCACGGCGTCGAGCTTGCAGACATCGAGGCAGGTGCCGCAGGCGATGCACAGATCGGGAACGATGTAGTGGGGGCTGCGCGGGGCGCCCATGATGGCGGCGGTCGGGCAGCGCTTCAGGCAGAGGCCGCAGCCCTTGCACTTCTCCGCCACGATCGAGTAGTGCCGCAGCTCGGCACAGACGCCGGCGCGGCAGTTGCGGTCGAAGATGTGCTCCTCGTACTCCTCGGGGAACCAGCGCAGGGTGGCGAGCACGGGGTTCGGCGCCGTCTGGCCGAGGCCGCAGAGGCTGGTGTCCTGAATGACCTTGGCCAGCCGCTGCAGGTGGACTACGCCCTGGAAGCGCTCGAGGGTCTCCTTGCCCTTCTCGCGGCCGCGCGCCCGGGTGATCGCCTGCAGGATCTCGAGCATGTGGCGCGTGCCCTCACGGCAGGGGATGCACTTGCCGCAGCTCTCGCGCTGGATGAAGTCCATGAAGAACTTCGCGACGTCGACCATGCAGGTGCGCTCGTCCATTACCACCAGGCCGCCCGAGCCCATCATGGCGCCCACGGTCTTGAGCGACTCGTAGTCGACCAGGGTGTCGAGCCTCGACTCCGGGATGCAGCCGCCGGAGGGGCCGCCGATCTGCACCGCCTTGAAGGCGCGCCCGCCGGGGATGCCGCCGCCGATGGCGAAGACGATGTCGCGCAGCGGCGTGCCCATCGCCACCTCGACGAGGCCGGTGCGGGCGATGGTGCCGGAGAGGGCGAAGACCTTGGTCCCCTTGCTGGTCGCGGTGCCGAGGCTCGAGAACCACTCCGCGCCGCGGTCGAGGATCGCCGCCACGTTGGCGAGCGTCTCGACGTTGTTGATCACCGTCGGCTTGCCGAAGAGCCCGCGCGCCGCCGGGAAGGGAGGCCGGGGCCGCGGCATGCCGCGGCGCCCCTCGATCGAGTGGATGAGCGCCGTCTCCTCGCCGCAGACGAAGGCGCCGGCCCCCATCTTGATCACGATCTCGAGGTTGAAGCCGGTGTCGAGCACGTTGCGCCCCAGGAGGCCGTAGGCGCGGGCCGCGGCGATGGCGTTGCGCAGCCGCTGGATGGCGAGCGGATACTCGGCGCGGATGTAGACGTACGCCTTGCTGGCGCCGATGGCGTAGGCCGCGATCGCCATGCCCTCGAGGAGGCGGTGCGGATCGCCCTCGATCACCGCCCGGTCCATGAACGCCCCGGGGTCGCCTTCGTCGGCGTTGCAGACGAGATAGCGCTGGTCGGCCGCGGTCTCGAGCGCGAAGCGCCACTTGCGGCCGGTCAGGAAGCCGCCGCCGCCGCGCCCGCGCAGGCCGCTGGCCTCCACCGTGCCCGTCACCTCCTCCGGGGTCCGCCCGTGCAGCACCCGCGCCAGGGCGCGATAGCCGCCGCGCGCCAGGTACTCTTCGATCGAGGTCGGGTCGGCGACGCCGCAGTGGGCGAGCACCCAGCGGGTCTGGGGGGCGAAAAAGGGGTGCTCGTCGAGGCAGGGCAGGCCCGGCCAGGCCTCGCCGCCCTCGCCACGCATCTGGCCGAGGAGGAGCTCGCGCGGCACTTCGCCGGCGAAGAGGGTCTCGAGCAGCGGCTCGACGACCTGCTCGGTGACGCGGTGGAAGCAGAGCCGCGCGCGGCCCGGCAGCTGGACGTCGAGGAGCGGCTCGAACGAGCAGAGGCCGATGCAGCCGACCTCGACGATCTCCGCCTCGCGCGCGTGCTCGTGGAGCCAGGCGCGCACCGCGCGCAGCGTCTTCGCGGCGCCGGCGCCGAGACCGCAGGTGCCGGTGCCGACGTAGATCACCGGCCGCGCCGGCCGCAGGCGCAGCGCAGCTTCGCGGCGCGCGGTGAGGGCGGCGGCGCAGGTCGCGTCCTCGTGGCAGAGGGGCCCCGCCTCGAGACAGGCGACGAGGTCCCGGCAGGGGGTCTCCGGAGAGTGGAAGCAGCGCTCGCAGCAGCGCGGGAAGGCTGGCGCACCGGCCGCGGCGGAGACGGGATCAAGCACTGGCGACCTCCTTCCTGCGGAAGCCGTCGAGGATCGCCGCGACGCCGTCGGGCGTGACGCCGGCGAAGAACTCGCCGTTGATCGAGATCACCGGCGCCAGGCCGCAGGCGCCGATGCAGGCCACGACCTCGATGCTGAAGAGGCCGTCGCGCGTCGTCTGGCCGGGGCGGATCTTCAGGTCGTGGCAGATCGCTTCGAGCACCGCCGCCGAGCCCTTCACGTGGCAGGCGGTGCCACGGCAGACCATCACCTGGTAGCGGCCGGGGGGCTGGAAGCGGAACTGGTTGTAGAAGGTCGCGACGCCGTAGATCTTGCTCGCCGGCAGGTCGAGGTGGCGACCGATCTTGACGATCGCCTCCTTGGGCAGAAAACCGCACGCCTCCTGCACGTCCTGCAGGATCGGGATCAGCGAGTCCCGCCGCGCCCCCTTCCACGGGGCGAGCAACGCGTCGATACGGGCTCCGGTCTCAGCCGGCACGGTGCTCATCCTTCCTCCTCCCCCCGGCCACGAGGGCGCGCGCGAAGTAGGCGACGCGCTCCATCGAGGTCGTGATGTCCATCTCTTCGACGAAGGTGCGCGCCGGCAGCCGCAGCGGCACCGGCGCGAAGTTGAGAAAGCCGACGACGCCGGCCGCGACCATCCGTTCGGCCACCTCCTGGACGGCCTCGGCCGGGACGGTGAGGACGCCCACCGTGATCCCCTGCTCGCGCACCACCTCGGCGAGGTCGTCGAGGGGCCAGACGCGGCAGCCGTGGATCACCCGGCCGGTCTTGGCCGGGTCGACGTCGAAGGCCGCGGCGACGCGAAGGTTGGGGCGCCGGGTCGTGAAGTAGTCGAGCAGCGCCCGGCCGAGCTGGCCGACCCCCACGAGCGCGGCGCGCTGGCCGTCCGGGTCGTCGAGCTCGCGGCCAATGGCCCCGATCAGCTGCTCGACGTCGTAGCCGCGGGCCGGGCTGCCGTTGAAGCCGATCGTCATGAGGTCCCGGCGGACGTGGGCCGCCGAGGTGCCGCAGAGGGCGGCGAGCGCGTGGGAGTGGATGGTCGCCGGGCTGGCGAGCGGCCGCGCCTGGAGCTGGCGGCGGTAGAGGCTGAGGCGCGAGACCTGGGGCTCGGAGAGGGGCTTCGCACCCGTCCGCCGCGCCCGTCGAACCGGCGTCTCCTCCGGGACCACCATCCCCATCCCGGAGGGACTCACCGCGCCCCTCCCGCTCCCGGGCCGGCCCCAAGCTGTGATTGCAGTAACGCTGTGATTTCGTTCACAGCGCTATCGTGTCGCCTCCCCCGACGCGAGTCAACCGCGGGATCGGGTGGCCCGCGAACCCCACCCCGATGGGTGGGCGCCCGAGGTGCTCCCAAGGTGCCAGGCGACTTGCTGCTCCCAAGGTGCCAGGCGACTTGCGGCTCCCAAGGTGCCAGGCGACTTGCGGCTCCCAAGGTGCTACCCGAAGGTGCCAGGCGACCTGCGCCCAAAGGTGCCCCAAAGGTGCCAGGCGACTTGCAGGGCGGGCGGGAAGGGCTGCACGGCCGCCTCTCCCGGAGAGGGTCCGCGACCGTGGGGGGCCCCGCGCGCAACTCGGTAGGGGAGGGCGGGCGGGGCGCCTACGCACGGGGAGACCGCGGCGCGGGGGCCACCGGAGGGAGAGGTGGCCGTGCCGCCCGGGGCGGGGGGCTCCGGGGGGTGGACGATCAACACGTCGTACGGGCGGACCCAGCCGAGCTCCTCGCGGGCCAGCCGCTCCAGGGTGAGGGGGTCGTCGCGAAGACGCCCGATCCGCTCGCGCAGCAGTGCCACCCGCTCCTCGGCCGCCGCCTCCCGCGCCGCCAGCTCTCGCGCCCGTGCGCGCGCCGCCTCGAGATCGCGCCAACCGCTC
>JAHDVN010000538.1 GCA_023384635.1 Thermoanaerobaculia bacterium | reverse complement strand
TCCTCCGAAATAAGATGAGGTGAATTTTTTACTCTTGCAGAGCCGGATTTTCTGGCTTGAAGGGAATTTGAAATTTATGATTAGGATTCGTCACTAGGCATTCTCCTGATAAAAGATGGATTTAGATATTCTTGTGCCGATTTTCACTATTAGAATATCCTATAACCTCCATCTCTTCATCCCTCCTGCGAAGCAAATTAGCCTCACCCCAAAGGGTGATTCAAATATGAATAAAATGTGGTTGCAAAAGGATTAATTTGCCATCAGCCGCGCCCCGCTAATTTTCCCTCGGCAAAACCAGGCCATGCTTCAAAGCATAAGTGGCGGCTTGTGTTCGATTAGCAAGTTGGAGTTTCTCCAAAATATTTTTCAAGTGACTCTTGACCGTGTTGATGGAGATCGAAAGGCTCTCCGCTATCTCGGCGTTACTGGCGCCGCTGGCGACAAACCGCAGAACCAACAGTTCTTTCTCCGAGAGCGCTTCTTCCCCGCTCTCGCCGTCAACCATGCGATCGGCCACGCCCTTTAGAAGCCGCATAGCCATCGAACGCGTCATGGCCGCCTCGCCGCGCGTCACCCCTTCCAGCAATTCGAACAATTCATCCGCGTCCAGACTCTTAAGTAAATAGCCGGCCACCCCCAGACGTACGGCTTCGTACAGGTGTCCGTCGCGCTCGGAGGAAGTTAACATGACAATCGCCACTTTGGGAAAACGAGTCCGAATCTCTTTAGCCGCCTGCAACCCATCCATTTGCGACATATAAATATCCATGAGGACCACATCGGGACTCAATTTTTCGGTCAATTGAATCGCTTCTTCGCCCGTTTCCGCCTCTCCCACGACCTCGACCAAGTCTTCACGCGTACGCATCAGGCTGATCATCCCTTGGCGGAATAGTTTGTGATCGTCTGCAAGCAAAACTCGAATAGACATGTTCAACTCCAAATCTTTTCTAGACGCCGATACGGATGTGCGTCGCGTAAAAGAGAAACCGGCCAAGGATCTCTCCAACAATCACGAAAATACACGAAGCATAGATCGGAACCATTAATTCCTGGATAGCTCGATTTCGCCTGACGGCGCTGAAAACTGAAATGGCTAATATAGCAATTCCCAAAAGCGGCAGGGCCAGCCTCAAGACTAGCAAGGGGCGATATAGATTCGTCAGAAGTTCAAAGCTAGTTTGAGTCCAGCGATCTCCCAAGCGAAGCATCAAGGTTTGGTAGAAATTCAAGGCGACTGCCATGAGCCATATAAGAGCGCCCGCGGTCGTTGACCAAATCAAAACGCGGCGAATTAAAAGATATTGTTGATCGAAGCGTTCCAGCGTCAATACGTTCGAGAATGAAAAATCAACCAGCAACATTGCAGGGAGAGCGATGTTGCCGAGGAGAAGCATCGTCAAAAAGAACGACAAGATTGTAAATGGCGAATTCCAGGCAGGTTGGGCGGGAAGCAGGTAAATATGCGCCATGCAGAACACGAGCGCGAAGCCGAATAGAACGGCGATCCAGCCTAACAGGGTTTTTAACTTTGTTTTGTCGTTTTGCAGCCAGTGTAACGCTAACAGACTTAGTAGCGTTAAAAAAAAGAATACTGTAAATACGATCTCGCGACTTAACCAGGATGTGCGAAAATTCAGCACAGCCTGGTAGGAATGTAACGGCTTGCTCAAATGAAAATGGGAGCCGGCCATTGCTAGGCAAGCGGTGATAAAAATGATT
>JAHDVN010000537.1 GCA_023384635.1 Thermoanaerobaculia bacterium | reverse complement strand
GGTGACCCCGCTCTCGGGACACGACGAGCGCGAGGTCCTCGAGCGCCTGGCGGCGCTCGAGGCGCGCAGCGAGCACCCGCTCGCGATCGCGATCCGCGAGCACGCGGCCGAGCGCGGCATCGACGTGCCGCCGGCCGAGGAGTTTCGCGCGTTGGAGGGCAAAGGGGCCGCAGGTCTCATCGGCGGGCGGGAGTACTGGGTCGGTTCGCACCGCTACCTCGAGGAGAGGGGCCAGGAGACGCCGGAGGTCCACGAAAAGCTCGAGGCGATCGCCGCCTCGGGCTGCTCAGCGGTGGTGCTCGGCAACGACACCCACGTTTGCGGCCTCCTCGCGGTCGCCGATGGTGTGCGCTCGGAGGCGCGCAAGGCGCTCGAAGACCTGCGCCGGCTCGGCATCGAAGCGACCGTCATGCTGAGCGGCGACAATCGCGGCACCGCCGAGACGATCGCCCGCGAGGTCGGCGTGACGGAGGTGCGCGCCGAGCTGCTGCCGGACGAGAAGGTCGGCGCGATCGCCGAGCTCGTCGAACGCTACGGACAAGTGGCGATGGTCGGCGACGGGATCAACGACGCCCCCGCGCTCGCGAGCGCGAGCCTGGGCATCGCGATGGGGGGCGCCGGCTCCGACGCCACGATCGAGACCGCGGACATTGCGCTCCTCTCCGACGACCTCTCTCGGCTGCCCTGGCTGGTCCGACACTCGCGCAAGGCTCTCGCCATCATCCGCCAGAACATCGCCTTTTCGCTCGTCGTCAAGGCGCTCTTCGTCGTCCTGACGTTTGTAGGCTTCGCCTCGCTTTGGGCCGCCATCGCGGCGGACATGGGGGCGACCCTGATCGTGATTGCGAATGCCTTGCGGCTGCTGGGATCATCGGATAAGGCGCCGGTGCCGCGAGAGTGAACCTCGCCACCAGATGGAACTGGATCCGCTATACGGCTTGGGCCAGGTTTACGACGTCGTAGTCGGCTTCTCGAAGCGGCACCTCCTCGACGGTTCCTGGCCCGTCACACACCGCCCAGCCGAAGTCGCCTTTCGCTTCCGACCCGACATCCGCGCAGGCGATCGAGAGATCCATGAGCCCAAGCCTCTCACGCCGGCGCGAGGCCTCCGGACTCTGGACCCGCGGTCTCTGAACCCGCGTCCGGTGTCGTTTCATCGGCGCCCCACATTCGATTCCGCTGCTCGCGGCGCGCAAGGCCGAGCCCTCCGGGTGGCCTGCGGCCAGCCTTGTCGCGCCGCTGCGCGGCTTCATCTCGGGTGGGCATGCGCCGAACGACACCCAACCGCGAGAGCCAAGATCCCCAGTCCCAGAACCGCCTGAACTTCGTCGAGCCCGGTGAGCCGAGCTTCGAACCGGAGACCATCGCCCGCTACCGCGTGGCCCTCGTCCGCGAAGAGGCCACCCCTTACGAGTCGCCCGAGCACTGCGGCGACCCCGCAGCAGCCGCCCGTTTTCTCCACACCATCCTGTCGTCCTGGGACCGCGAGGTCATGGGCGCGCTGTTCCTCGACACGCGCAACCGCGCGATCGGGCACCAGCTCGCCTACATCGGCACGCTGACCCGTGCCGCCGTCGAGCCTCGCGGCATCCTGACCGCCGCGCTGCTCTCGAACGCCGCCGGCATCCTCCTGTTCCACAACCACCCGAGCGGGGATCCGTCGCCCAGTGCCGAGGATCTCGCCTTCACCCGCCGGATGGCGGAGGCGGGAGACGTCGTCGGGGTCC
>JAHDVN010000536.1 GCA_023384635.1 Thermoanaerobaculia bacterium | reverse complement strand
GTGAGCTCCGGCATCAGGTTCACCGGCAGCTGGAAGTAGGAGAGCCAGCCGAAGAGGACCGCGGCGAGGAAGACGACGCCGACCGCCACCGGGCGGCGGGCCGCGAAGCTGCCGCGCGGCGCTGCCGTTTCGCCGGCGAACTCCGAGCGCGGGAGTGCGGTCTCCGCCTCCGCCGCGGGCCCCTCCCGGGGAGGCGCGGTCAAGGGTTGCGAGTCGGGGACCGCCGGTTCGTCCGGAGCGCCGGCGCCGTCAGACCGCGTCACCGGAGGCTCCCACCAGCTGCACCTTGGCGCCGGGCTTGAGGCCGGCCTGTCCGGCGACCACCACCCGGTCGCCCTCGGCGAGGCCGTTGGCCACCGTCACCCGCTCCCGGTCCTCGAGAAGGGGCTCGACCCAGACCCGCTCGACCGTGTCGTCGCCCGCCAGGCGCCAGAGCGCGAGCTGGGTGCCGTCGGGGACGAGGGCGCGCTTGGGTACGAGGAGGGCGTCGGCCTCCACGGCGGTCACGAGCTCGACCTCGAGGAACATCCCGGGCCTGAGGCCGCGGGCGAACGGCACCTCGACGGTGACCTTCACGGTGCCGCTCTTCGGGTCGACCACCGGCGCCACCCGGTCGATGGTGCCGGCGAACGACTGGTCCGGGGCGGCCGGAGGCACGAGGCGCGCCTGCTGGCCGACCGCGACCCGCGGCAGCTCCTTCTCCGGGACGTAGACCAGCGCCACCAGCGAGTCGAAGTCGACGAGGTCGAAGAGGCGCTGGTTCGGCGACACGGTGTCGCCGATCTTGACGAGCCGCGCGGTGACCGTACCGGCGATCGGCGCCCGCACCACGGTGTAGGAGAGCTCGCGCTCGGCGTCGGCGAGCGCCAGCTCGCGCTGATCGAGGTCGTGCCGGGCGGCGGTCATCTCCTGCTCGGAGAGCATCCGCTGCCCGAACAGGCTGGCCTTCCGCTCGTGCTCGCGGCGCGCCTGCTCGAGCTGGCTCTGGGCGCGCGCGACCGCAGTCTTCTGCTGCTCGTCCTCGAGCCGCAGCAGCGGCTGGCCGCGCCCGACGCGGTCTCCCTCCTCGGCGAGCAGCGCCACCACCTTGCGCGCCGCCTCCGAGCGCACCTCCACGGCGCGCTCGGCCTCGAGATGGGTGGAATAGCGGAGCACCTGCTCGATCGGACCGCGCGCGAGCGTCGCGACCTCGACCGGGACCGCGTCAGCGGGCTTCTCTTCCTTCTCACCGCCGTCGGCCTTGCCGCGGCTGCTGCAACCGGACGTGGCGAGTACCGCCACGAGGAGCATCGAAATGGGGAACCTGTACACGTCGTCCTCCCGGGTCGCCTGGCCGGGTGCGGGGGATCCCGCGGTCGGGCCGTTGGCTCTCCCCTCTTTACGCGGCTCGTCGGCGCATGTTTCCGGCGGGGAGACGCGCGGACGGCGGGCGGTCAGGTGGGCGGACCGGCACGGGGGCCGGAGCGGCCGGCCGGCGCGGGGGCCGGCCGCTACGGGAGGGTGAGAGGGGGGAGGGCCGCCTCGATGGCGGCGCGGTCGGGCTCGAGCCAGGGGGGGAGCACGAGGCGCTCGCCGAGCGCCGCGGGATCCTCGTCCACCGCGAAGCCGGGGCCGTCGGTGGCGAGCTCGAACAGGACGCCGCCCGGCTCCTTGAAGTAGACCGACCGGAACCAGACGCGGTCGATCACCGGCGTGGGGCGCAGCCCGGCCCCGGCGACTGCGGAGCGCAC
>JAHDVN010000535.1 GCA_023384635.1 Thermoanaerobaculia bacterium | reverse complement strand
GATCCGCCCCCCCCCGGCCGCCCCCCCCCCCCGCGCCCCGCCCGCCGGCGCGCGGCCCCGGCTCGACCGCGAAGCGATCGCCGGCGAGCTGCCGGACCCGCCCGCCCTGGCGCGCCAGCAGGTCGAGGGTGAGCTCGGCGTACGGGCGCGAGACGAGCGCCGCGACCTCGATCTCGACCGGTCCCGCCGCCCGCGTCGCCGCCATCAGCAGCGCCGAGAGGAACTGGCTCGAGGCCCCCGCGTCGAGCCGCACGCGCCCGCCCGCGAGCCGGCCGCCCGCGATGCGGAGCGGAGCCGAGCCCGTCGCCCCGAGGTAGTCGATCCGCGCCCCGAGGGCCCGGAGCGCTTCGACGAGCGGCCCCACCGGCCGCTCCCGCAGCCGCGGCGCCCCGTCCACCTCGAACCGTCCCGGCAGGGTGGCGAGCGCGGCCACGAGCAGGCGCAGCAGGGTCCCCGATTCGCCGCAGTCGAGCCGTGCTGCCGCCGGCGGAGTGGCCGGCGGCGAGAGGACGACCTCCTCTCCCCGCTCGGCGATCGCGTAGCCGAGCGCCGCGAGCGCGCCGAGGAATCGCTCGGTGTCCGCCGAGCGCAGCGGGCGGACGAGGGTCACCGGGCGCCAAGCGACGAGCGCCAGGTTGCAGAGCCGGTTGGTGACGCTCTTCGACGGCGGCACCGCCAGCTCGCCCGAGGCGCGAAGCCCGGCCGGCACGGCGAGGGCGTCAGGCCAGCTCGATCCGGAGCCCGTCATGGCCGAAGGCGACCCCCGGCGGCAGCGCCACCGCGGGGGCCGCATGGTCGACGTCGTGGGCGAGGTGGGTGAGGTAGGTACGGCCGGCGCCGATCCGCGCCGCCGCCGCCAGTGCCTCGCCGATCGTGAAATGGGTCGGGTGCGGCCGGTACCGCAGCGCCCCGAGCACCAGCACCTCGAGCCCCGCGAGGAGGGCATAGCTCTCCTCGGGGATCCGGCTCACGTCCGTCACGTAGGCGAAGCCGCCGATCCGGTAGCCGAGCACCTCGGTCGGGCCGTGCCAGACCGGCACCGGCACGACCCGCGAGCCGAGCAGCTCGAACGGACCGGTCACGGGCACGAGCTCGAGCTTCGGCTTGCCGCCCCCCTCCTCCCCCTCCTCGAAGACGTACGAGAACGCCGACCTCACCCGCTCGAGGGTTCCGGGCGAGCCGTGACACGGGATCGCCCCGCCCTGCCGGAAGTTGAAGATGCGGACGTCGTCGAGGCCGAAGATGTGGTCGGCGTGGGCGTGGGTGAAGAGCACCGCGTCGAGGCGCTCGAGCCCGCTCGCGAGCGCCTGCTCGCGCAGGTCCGGCGGCGTGTCGACGAGCGCGGTGCCGCCCGGCAGGTCGAGCCGGAGACTCGGCCGCAGGCGCCGGTTGCGCGGGTCGGGCGAGGTGCACACGGCGCAGCGGCATCCGATCACCGGCACGCCGCTCGAGGTGCCGGAGCCGAGCATCGTTGCGCGAAGCGGGGCCATCGGCGCCGAAGTCTACCCTCCGCCGTCGCCGAGCCACTCGACGCGCCGGCTGCGGAACCACGCCTCGAGGAGCCAGATCTCCCCCTCCGGCAACCGCCACCGCCGCTCCTCGTGGAAGTGGCCGAGCAGCAGGAGGTCGTGCCCCTCCGCGAGGCGCCGGGCCCCGTACTCGAGGATCGCCTCCTCGGGGATGCGCAGCCGGTGCCGGAAGTTCGTGCGCGCCAGCGCCCGCTCGGCCGAGTGGGCGA
>JAHDVN010000534.1 GCA_023384635.1 Thermoanaerobaculia bacterium | reverse complement strand
CATGTGTCCGTGAGGACGTGATCGGCGCCCTCGATCTTGCGCCTCTTCCCCGGGGGCTGAGGGAAGGTGTCAGGAACTGAGGAGAGGTGTCAGGGACCTTTGAGGCAGCAGCGCTCCCCTCGTCATCCCGACCGAAGCCGGAGGATCCGGGCGGGGGGCCGTGGCGCCGTACCCCCCCCGCTGGTCGGGCCCCCCATCGAGGTTCCTCGCGTTCGCTCGGAACGACGGGGGGGCTTGCGCCCGTGAAGGACAGGGCGCCGGCAGCGCCTGCTGCGAGAGTGCTCCGAAGGTGTTGCTGCAAAGGTGCTGCACAGGTGCTGCAAAGGTGCCAGGGACCTTCCCTGCGGACCTTCCCTGCGCGCGGTGCCAGGGACCTTCCCTGCGATCTTCCCTGCGCGGGCCGGGGACGCGCAGGCCGCTCTGCGGCCAGCGTGTCCCCGCCCGGGGGGCGGGGTGTCGCGGCGATGGGTGGCGGGGTTCGTGCCGCCGCGCCGCCGTCAGGCGGGCGCGGCGAGGCGGAACGGCAGGCGGCGGAGCCGCTGGCCGGTCGCGGCGAAGACGGCGTTCGCGACCGCGGGAGCGATCGGCGGCAGGCCCGGCTCGCCGACGCCGCCCATGCGCTCGCCGCTCTCCACGATGTGAACCTCGACCTCCGGCATCTCGCTCATTCGGAGAGCGGGATAGTCGTGGAAGTTGCTCTGCTGCACCCTGCCCTTCGCGAAGGTGATCTGGCCGTGGAGCGCAGCCGAAAGGCCGTAGACGATCGCCCCTTCGACCTGGGCGCGGATCGTCTCGGGGTTCACCACCGGGCCGCAGTCGATCGCCGCGACCACGCGATGGACCCGGATCGCGCCCTTGGCCGACACCGAGACCTCGGCGACCTGCGCGACGAAGCTGCCGAACGAGGCGTGAACGGCGAGGCCGCGCCCGCGCCCGGCCGGCGCCGCGTTGCCCCAGCCTGCCTTCGCCGCGGCGAGCTCGAGGACTCGCCGGTGGCGCGGCGCCTCGGCGAGAAGCTCCAGCCGCACCGCGAGCGGGTCGCGCCCCGCCGCGTGCGCCAGCTCGTCGAGGAAGCTCTCGACGGCGAACGCCGTGTGGGCGTGTCCGACCGACCGCCACCAGAGCACCGGAATCCCCGCCGGCGCCTGGTGCCACTCGACCTGCCGGTGCGGGATCGCGTAGGCCATGTCCGAGACGCCCTCGACCGCCGACTCGTCCACCCCGTCCCTGAACATCGCCGATTCGAACATCGTCCCGGCCACGATCGACTGGCAGACGATGCGGTGGTGCCAGGCCTGGACCTTGCCGGCGGCGTCGACGCCGCCCTGCACCGCGTGGACCGCCCGCGGCCGGAAGTAGCCGCCGCGAATGTCGTCCTCGCGGGTCCAGATCACCTTCACCGGCCTCTTCACGGCCTTCGAGACCTGGACGGCCTCGACGACGAAGTGGCTGTCGAGGACCGCGCGCCGGCCGAACCCGCCACCCAGGAGGGTGGTGTGCAGCGTCACCTGCTCGGGCTCGAGCCCGGCCGCGCTGGCGGCCGCGTTGCGGTCGATCGTCTGCGACTGCGTGCCGACCCAGATCTCGCACCGGTCGGCGCGGACGTCGGCGACGCAGTTGAGGGGCTCCATCGGAGCGTGCGCCAGGTACGGCAGCTCGTAGACCGCCGCGAGCGTCCGCGCCGACCGGGCGAGCGCCGCCGCCGCGTCGCCGGCCGTGCCGTGGGCGACCTTGCCGGGCG
>JAHDVN010000066.1 GCA_023384635.1 Thermoanaerobaculia bacterium | reverse complement strand
TCGATCTAGTCCGCGGCCATCCCCGCCAGCTCGAGGGCCCTGCGGATCGCCGCCACCGGCGCGTTGGTGAACCAGGCCGGCTGGTCGGCCGCCGAGGCCTGCGAGACGAGGCGCGCGAGCGGGCGCACGCCGAGCCGGGCCGCCTGCTCGGCCGTGGCGAGCACCAGCGCCGCGGCGCCGTCGTTGAGCTTGCTGGCGTTGGCGGCGGTGACGCTCCCCTCCTTGTCGAAGGCGGGGCGCAGCGTGGCCATCTTCTCGAGGTCGGCGCGGAACGGCTCCTCGTCGCGGTCGACGACCACCGTTCCCTTCCGGCCCGGGACCTCCACCGGGACGATCTCCTCGGCGCTCCTTCCGCTCTCCTGCGCGGCGCGCGCGCGGCGGTAGCTCTCGCGGGCGAACTCGTCCTGCTCCTCGCGGCCGAAGCGGTACTCGCGGGCGCAGAGCTCGGCGCAGTTGCCCATGTGCACGTCGCCGTAGGGGTCCCAGAGGCCGTCGTGGATCATGGAGTCGAGGAGCTGGCCGTGTCCGAGCCGCAGGCCGTCGCGGGCGCCGGGGACGAGATACGGCGCCCGGCTCATGCTCTCCATGCCGCCGGCGGCGACGGGCCCGAGCTCGCCGCAGCGCAGGTCGTTGGCGGCGCTCATCACGGCGCGCATCCCCGAGCCGCAGACCTTGTGCAGGGTGATCGCCCCGGTGGCGGGAGGGCAGCCGGCGCCGAGCGCCGCCTGGCGCGCCGGCGCCTGCCCCTGGCCCGCGGTCAGCACCGCGCCCATGTAGACCTGCTCGACCGCCGCGGGCTCGATCCCGGCGCGGGCGATGGCACCGGCGAGCGCCGCCGCCCCGAGCTTCGGCGCGGGCACCTCCCGCAGCGCCCCCTGGAACGAGCCGATCGGGGTCCGCGCCGCGCTTAGAATGACGACGTCATGCATGGTCGTGGCCTCCGGAATCAACGACGAAACCGACCTCGGGCGCTCGTGCACGGGCCAGTGGAAGGACCGCGATGCTAGCACAGGGGGGGGCGCCGGAGGCCGCGCCCGCGGGGCGCCGCGTGCTCGCGGTGGACTTCGGCGAGCGGCGGATCGGTCTCGCGGTCAGCGATCCGGAGCGACGTCTCGCCCTGCCGCTCGGCGTGGTCGAGCGGCGCAGCGACCGGCAGGCGATCGGCGAGCTCCGCGACCTCGCGCGCCGCGAGGAGGTCGGGCTCCTGGTGGTCGGCGAGCCGCGGAGCCCGGACGGGGAGAGCGGGCCCGCGAGCCGCCGCGCGCGCGCCTTCGGCGAGCGCCTGGCGCGGGCCTGCCGGCTCCCCTGCCGCTTCGTCGTGGAGACGCTGACCACGGTGGAGGCGCTCTCCCGTCTGGGCCCCGCGTCCCGTGCGGGGCGCGCGGGAGGCCGTACGCCGCCGCCCGTCGACGCGCTCGCGGCGCAGCTGATCCTGGAGGAGGCGATCTCCCGGGGACTGGTGGAGGAGGGATGAGGAAGCTGCGACTCCTCGCCGGGGCGGCGCTCGCCGCCCTCCTCCTCGTGGCTGCCGCAGCCGGCCTCGTCGCGCGGCACGGCTGGCTCCTCCTCACGACGCCGTACCGGGGTTTCGCCGGCGACGAGGTCCACGTCGAGATCCCGCCCGGGACGAGCGGCGGGGCGATCCTCGAGCGGCTGGCCGCGGCCGGGGTGCTGCCCGAGACGCGGTTCGCCCGGCTCTGGCTGATCCACCGCATGGGCGACCCGCCGCTGCACGCCGGCGAGTACCGCTTCCAGGGGGCCGTCCGCCCGCTCGACGTGCTCGCGAAGCTGCAGCGCGGGGAGGTGGCGCTCTACCGCGTCACCGTCCTCGAGGGCTCGACCCTGGCCGAGACCGCCGAGGCGCTGGCCGCCGCGGGGGTGGCGGAGCTCGCGGATCTCGTCGGTGCCTTCTCGCGCCCCGGCCTCGTCGCCGACCTCGACCCCGAGGCCACCAACCTCGAGGGCTACCTCTTCCCCGACACCTACCACTTCCCCCGGCGTCCGGCCGCGGAGGCGGTCGCCGCCGAGATGGCCGGCAACTTCCGCCGCCGCTTCGCGGCCGACGTGGCGCCGCTCGCCGAGGGGGCGCCCCCCCCGCTGCGGCGGCTCGTGACGCTCGCCAGCCTGGTGGAGAAGGAGGCGCGGCTCGACGAGGAGCGGCCGCTCATCGCCGGCGTCTACGCCAACCGGCTCCGGATCGGCATGACGCTCGGCGCCGATCCGACGATCATCTACGGCCTGAAGCTCGAAGGGCGCTGGGACGGCAACCTGCGCCGCCACCACCTGGCGGAGGACGCTCCCTACAACAGCTATCGCCGCGCCGGCCTGCCGCCGTCGCCGATCTGCTCTCCCGGCCTCGGCAGCCTGCAGGCCGCGATGCGGCCCGCGGACACCGACGCCCTCTACTTCGTGAGCCGCAACGACGGCTCGCACGTCTTCTCCCGCACCCTCGCCGAGCACTCCCGGGCGGTCGAGATCTGGCAGCGCCAGTACTGGCGGGAGCGGTGGCGGCGGGAGCGCGAGGCGGCGGCGCGCGACGAGGCCGGGGTGCGAGATAATTGACAGCGCGGTGCCCGCGGTTGTATTTAACCTGCGGTTGATTGCGACCCTGCGGGGCCTTCGTGGTGGGGGACCCGGGGATGACCCGGTAGGCCAGAGGAGAACGCCATGAACACGAGGGACCAGTTCGGCAGCTACCTGCTGTTGAAGAAGCTGGGGGAGGACGCGCTCGGGGAGACGTTCCGGGCTGGGAAGGTCGGCCGGGGCGGGCTCGAGCGAGTCCTGCTGCTGCGCGTCTTCAACGGCCAGGGGCTCGACGGCGGCCGCTTGGCGGACCACCTCGAGGCGCAGGGGCCGCTCGCCCAGGCGCTGCGCAGCCCGAACCTGGGGGCCTGCGTCGACCTCGGCCAGGTCGGGCGCGTGCCGTTCGTGGCGTACGACTACATCTCCGGCCGGCACCTCGGGGCGCTCATCGACCAGGCCCGCAAGCGGCAGAGCCCGGTCTCGTTCGACCACGCCCTGCTGATCGCCGAGCGCACCGCGATGGGGCTCGCGGTCGCCTACGAGACGCGGTACCAGGGGGGCCGGGTCCTCCACGGCTTCCTGGTGCCGCAGCTGATCATGGTCTCCAACGAGGGCGAGACCCGTCTGCTCGGCTTCGAGGCGGCGGGGGGGCTGCGCGGCTCGGCCGCCCATCCCCTGCTCAAGGACGCCTTCGCCCGCTACCTCCCTCCGGAGACCCTGGCGGGGCAGCCGGCGCACAAGGCGGACGACGTCTTCAGCCTGGGCGTGCTCCTCTACGAGCTGGTCACCGGCGAGCGGTTCGTCATGCCGCCCCAGGGCCCGGCGGCGCTCCTCGCGCAGGCGACGCTCCCCGTGGAGGGCTCGCCGCTGCCGGCGCCGGTGACCGACCTCCTGCGGCAGAGCCTGGCGCCGCGCGACCAGCGCGTCGCCGACGTGGCCGCGTGGCACAAGGCGATCTCGGGCCTGATGGCCGACGGCCACTACAACCCGACCACCTTCAACCTCGCCTTCTACATGCACTCGCTCTTCCGCGACGAGATCGACCGGGAGAGCCAGGAGATCGAGGCCGAGAAGACGATCCGCGTCTCCGCCGAGGAGATGCGGGCGGCGGCGGCCCCGGCCTCGGCGCCGGCGCCCGCGGCCGCGCCGGCGCCGGCGCGCTCGCTCGAGGAGGAGTACGGCCTGCCCGGCGAGGTCGCGGCCAAGAAGCCGCTGCCGATCCCGCTGATCGGCGCAGCCGCGGCAGCGGTCGTGGTCCTGGCGCTCGGCGGCTGGTTCCTGTTCGGCCGCGGCGGCGGCGAGTCGGGGGTGCCGGCCGCGGCGCCGGCGGTCGAGCAGCCGGCCACGGCGCCCGGCATGACCCCGGAGCAGATCCAGGCTCTCCTCGACCAAGCGCTCGAGCAGCAGCGGGTCCAGATGCAGGAGGGCCTCAAGGCCGCCTCCGACAAGCAGGCCGAAGAGATCAAGGCGCTGCAGAAGCAGCTGGAGGACGCGCAGAAGGCCCGCGCCGCCGGGACCACCGGCGCGGCGGCGGCGACCTCGCCTCCGACCGCGGCTCCCTCCCCGGCGACTCCGGCTCCCGCGGCGACGACTCCGGCTCCTGCGGCGGCGACCCCGGCCCCCGCGGTGCCGACCCCGACCCCCCAGGCTGCCGCGCCCCCGGTGCCGGCGGCGGTGACGCCGATCCCGGTGGCGACGATGGCGCCGCGCCCGGCCCCGGCCAGCCAGATGAAGGTCGGGGACCTGATCCCCGGTCCCGGCCCCGGCATCGTGCCGCCGCGGGTGACCCAGCGGGCCGCCCCCCGCTATCCGCCGGCGGCGCGGCGCATGAACCGCGAGGCCACGGTCTCGGTGCGCGTGCTGGTCGACGAGGGCGGCCGCGTGGTCGACGCCCAGGTGCCGGAGAAGGCGGGCCTCGGCTTCGACGAGGCGGCGATGGAGGCGGCGCGGGCCACGCGCTATTCCCCGGCCACCAAGGACGGCGTGGCGGGGAAGATGTGGACGGAGCTCAAGATCGTCTTCACGCTCGGCCGCTGAGGCCGGTGGGCGCCCGAGCGGGCGCGCGGGAAACGAAGAGGGCCGGGGCGCTCGCCCCGGCCCTTCTCGTCTCCGGCTTCCCCGCGCGCGCGGGGAGGGGTGCGCCTCAGATGTCGGCGTTCTTGATGCTCGCCACCAGCTGCTGGATGATCGGCTTCATCACCTTGTCGAACATCCGCTGATCGTCCACGCCGCCGCCGAAGCCGCCCACGCGGACCTTGGCGGAGCCCTCCTCGCCGCGCCCCTCGTCGGCCCACACGATCTCGCCGGTGGTGGTGTCGATGATGCGGGCGTTGGCAGCCGCGGTGAACTTCTTCTTGCCCACCGACACGCTGGGGATGCCGCCCACCCAGGGGGTGTCGACGTTCGTCCCCTCCATGCCGTACTCGGTCACCGCGCCGGTGAGGAAGTACTGGCAGCCGAGGAGCTTGCCGGCCTTTACCGCGGTGGCCGGATCGATGTCGCCGGCCAGCGAGAGGTTCTTCTCCTGCATCAGGGCGGCGAGCTGCTCGCGGTCGATGACCCGGAACTTGCCGCTCTTGACGAGCTCGGTGACGAAGACGTCCTGCATCGCCGCCGCGCCGCCGTGGTACCACCACTGGTTGTCCGCCTTGTTCTTGAACTCCAGCACCGCGATGCGGGGCTTCTCGCCCTGCGCCGAGGCGACGGTCGCCGCGGCCGCGCCGAGCAGCAGGATGCCGAGTCCGAGGATGGCCAGCCTTCTCATCGTTCTCCTCCGTGGGACCCTTCCGGGGTCGTTGATCTGCGTCCGAGAGCCTACCGCAGCCGCGGCCCCGGGGAAGACCGGGGCGCGGCCGCAGGAGGGCTGAAGCAAAGCTCGTACCGGACTGCGGCGCGGAGTCTACCGCAGTCCGGCGGGAGGGGAGCGGGAGCTAGCCCTGGCGGCGGGCCGCCTCGGCCTCCTGGGCGTCGAGCACGCAGAGGGTCGCCATGTTGACGATGTCGGTGACCTCCACGCCGCGCTGCAGCACGTGGACCGGCCGGCCCATCCCGAGCAGCACCGGGCCGATCGCCTCGGCGTCGGCCAGGCGCCAGATCAGCTTGTAGGCGATGTTGGCCGACTGGAGCTCGGGGAAGACGAGGACGTTGGCCGGCTGGTCGAGCCGCGACCAGGGGTAGCTGCCGCGCAGGATCGACTCGACCACCGCGGTGTCGGCCTGCATCTCGCCGTCGGCGATGAGGTCGGGGTGGTCGCGGTGCAGGATCTCCGTCGCCCGGCGCACCTTGACCGCCGCCGGGTGCCGGTGGGCGCCGAAGTTGGAGAAGGAGAGCATCGCCACCCGCGGCACGATGTCGAACCGGCGCGCGAAGCCCGCGGTGAGGACGGCGATCTCGGCCAGGGTCTCGGCGTCGGGATCGATGTTGACGGTGGTGTCGGCGAGGAAGAAGAGCCGGTCCTTGAGCACCAGGATGTAGCAGCCGCAGACGCGGGAGGCGCCCGGGGCGGTGCCCACCGCCTGGAGCGCCGGGCGGATGGTGTCGGAGTACTCGCCGGTGAGGCCCGAGACGAGGCCGTCGGCTTCGCCGAGCGCCACCAGCGTGGCGCCGAAGGGGTTCGACGCGAGCATCTGCGCGCGGGCATCCTCGAGGGTGACGCCCTCGCGCCGGCGCCGCTCGTGCAGGGCCTGGGCGTAGCGCTCCTGCTCGGGCGAATCGGTGGGCCGGATGACGGTGACGCTCCCCTCCGGCACGCCGAGGTCGGCGAGGCGGGCGAAGACCTGGTCGTGGCGGGCGAGCAGGACGGGCCGCGCCATCCCCTGATCGACGAGGATCTTGGCCGCGCGGACGATCTTCTCCTGGTCGCCCTCGGGGAAGACGATCCGCTTGGGCGCCTGCTTGGCGCGGTCGACCAGCCGCTGCATCAGCTCCATGCGGCGGGAGATCAGGTGCTCGAGCCGCCGCACGTACTCCTCGCGGCTGGCGAGCGGCTGGCGCGCCACGCCGGTGCGCATCGCGGCCTCGGCCACCGCCGGGGCGACGTTCAGGAGCACGCGGTAGTCGAACGGCTTGGGGATGAGGTACTCGCGCCCGAAGCGCAGGCTCTGGATCCCGTAGGCCTTGAGCACCGAGTCGGGCACGTCCTCGCGCGCCAGGGCGGCGAGCGCGTGCGAAGCGGCGAGCTTCATCTCGTCGTTGATGTCGGTGGCCCGCACGTCGAGGGCGCCGCGGAAGATGAACGGGAAGCCGAGCACGTTGTTGACCTGGTTCGGGTAGTCGCTGCGGCCCGTGGCCATGATGACGTCGGGCCGTGCCGCGACCGCCTCGTCGTAGGCGATCTCGGGGGTCGGATTGGCCATCGCGAAGACGATCGGGTTCGCGGCCATCCCCCGGAGCATGTCGCCGTCGACCAGCTTCGGTCCCGAGAGGCCGACGAAGACGTCGGCGCCGCGCATCGCCTCGGCGAGGGTGCGGGCTTCGGTCTCGGCGGCGTACTCGAGCTTGTAGCGGTCCTTGTCCCCCTCGCGTCCCTTGTAGATGACACCGCGCCGGTCGCAGAGGACGATGTTCTCCTTCTTCACCCCGAGCAGCAGGTAGAGCCAGACGCAGCCGAAGGCCGCCGCCCCGGCGCCCGCGAAGACGATCTTGACCTCGTCGATCTTCTTGCCCGCGATCTCGCAGGCGTTGATGAGGGCGGCTCCGGAGATGATCGCCGTCCCGTGCTGGTCGTCGTGGAAGACGGGGATCGACATCATCTTCTTGAGACGCTGCTCGATCTCGAAGCACTCCGGCGCCTTGATGTCCTCCAGGTTGATGCCGCCGAAGGTCGGCTCGAGGAGCTTGACGGTGCGGATGATCTCCTCCGGGTCGTGCGTGTCGAGCTCGATGTCGAAGACGTCGATCCCCGCGAAGCGCTTGAAGAGGACGCCCTTGCCCTCCATCACCGGCTTGCCGGCGATGGCGCCGATGTCGCCGAGGCCGAGCACGGCGGTGCCGTTGCTGATCACGGCGACCAGGTTGCCCTTCGAGGTGTACTCGTAGGCGAGGAGCGGGTCCTTCTCGATCTCGAGACAGGGGTCGGCGACGCCGGGGGTGTAGGCGAGGGAGAGGTCGACCTGTGTGGCGGTGGGCTTCGTGGGGACGACGGAGACCTTGCCCTTGGGTTCGCTCGCGTGGTACTCGAGCGCCATCTCGCGCGTGATCTTGGCCATGTGCTCGAGTCTAGGCCTCCCGGGGAGCACCGCCCCCACCCGTTCCGGTAGGGAGGGGCCGGTCGCCCCGGCTCCGGGGCCGGCGGCGCCGCGGCAGGAGCGGCTCAGGGGGCCGGGTCGGTGGCCCAGGCCTCGAGGAAGCCGCAGCGCGTGCAGCGCCGCAGCGAGATCTCGTACCTCGGACGCCCCCGGAGCTTCGGGCTCCCCCACCACCAGCGCTCGACCGGGCCCTCCACCCAGCAGGCCACCTCCGTGCGATGCCCCTGCCGGCGGTCGAGCAGGACGCCCTCCTTCGTGATCGCTCCGCACTTGGTGCAGCGGGGCTCAGCCATCGTCGTTCCCTCCCGGGAGGGCGGCCGGCTCCGGCCGCCCCTCCCCGTCGTCGTCCCGTCGGAGCCTCCCCCGCTCGGCGAGCGCCCGGCGCAGGAGGAACTCGATCTGGGCGTTCAGGCTGCGCAGGTCGTCGGCCGCCCAGCGCTGGAGGGCGTCGTGGACCCGCGGATCGAGCCGCAGCAGGAACGCCTTCCGCTCCGCCATCCCCTCGCCGCGTCAGCCCTGGTAGAGCGAGCCGGCGTTGACCACCGGGCTCGCTGCCCGGTCGCTGCAGAGGACGACCAGCAGGTTGGACACCATCGCCGCCTTGCGCTCCTCGTCGAGCTGGACGACGTTCTTCTCCGAGAGCTTCTCGAGCGCCATCTCGACCATCCCCACCGCGCCGTCGACGATCCGCTGCCGCGCCGCGATGATGGCGCTCGCCTGCTGGCGCTGGAGCATCGCCTGGGCGATCTCCGGGGCATAGGCGAGATGACTGATCCGCGCCTCGGCGACCTGGACACCGGCCTGCTCGAGCCGCGCCTGGATCTCCTCGCAGAGGTGCTGCGCCACCTCGGCGGTGTTGCCGCGCAGCGACAGCTCCTCCTCGCCCGCGTGGCTGTCGTAGGCGTAGCGGGTGGCGAGGTTGCGCAGCGCCGCCTCGCTCTGGACGTGCACGAAGTGCTCGTAGTCGTCGACCTGGAACGCCGCCTCGGCGGTGTCCACCACCCGCCAGACCACCACCGCGGCGATCTCGATCGGGTTGCCGTCGTGGTCGTTCACCTTGAGCCGCTCGGTCTCGAAGTTGCGGACCCGGAGCGAGAGGGCGCGCTTCGAAAAGAACGGGTTCGCCCACCGCAGGCCGGGGCGCCGGACGGTGCCCTTGTAGTCGCCGAAGAGCAGCAGGACCTTCCCCTGGTTCGGCTCGACCATGAAGTGCCCGAGGAGCAGCAGGAAGGTGACGACGAGGCCGAGACCGCAGAGGCCCGCCGCGACCCCGTCCTCGGCCATGCCGGCGAGGATCAGTCGCCAGACGAGGAGCCCGAAGGCGAGGAGGAGGACGGGGAGGGTCAGGAGGCCGGGGAGGGTGGAGGCCGAACGTTCGCGCAACATGGCGAGATCTCCTTTCACGGCGGGAATGATATCAGAAAGAAATCTCTTCGCAAGTACCCTCCCGAGCGGCTCCGGAGGGCCGCCCGGTGGCCGCGTGCTACCTTCCCGCCGGGAGGCCCCCATGGCGATCGCATCCGTCAATCCCGCCACCGGCGAGACCCTCGCCACCTACCCCGCCCACCGCGACGCCGAGGTCGAGGCGCGGCTGGCCGCCGCGGCGGCCGCCGCTGGCCGCTGGCGCCGCACGCCGCTCGCCGAGCGGACCGCGCTGCTCGGGCGGGCCGCCGCCCTGCTCGAGCAGGAGCGGGAGGCGCTGGCCCGCACCGCCACCCTGGAGATGGGCAAGACGCTCGCCGCGGCCCGGGCGGAGGTGGAGAAGTGCGCCTGGGTCTGCCGCCACTACGCCGCCGAGGCGGCGGCGATGCTCGCTCCGGAGGAGATCGCAACCGACGCCCGGCGCTCGCTCGTCCGCTTCGACCCGCTCGGGGCGGTGCTCGCGGTCATGCCCTGGAACTTCCCGTACTGGCAGGTCTTCCGCTTCGCCGCCCCGGCGCTCGCGGCGGGCAACGTGGGGCTGCTCAAGCACGCGTCGAACGTGCCGCAGTGCGCGCTCGCGATCGAGGAGATCTGGCGCCGCGCGGGGGCCCCGGCCGGCGTCTTCCAGACCCTGCTGGTGGAGGGCGGGCGGGTGGCGCCGCTCCTCGCCGACCCCCGGATCGCCGCCGCCACCCTGACCGGGAGCGAGCCGGCCGGCGCGGCCGTGGCCCGCGCCGCGGGGGAGAGCCTCAAGAAGGTCGTCCTCGAGCTCGGCGGCAGCGACCCGTTCCTGGTGCTGCCGAGCGCCGACCTCGACCGCGCCGCCGCCACCGCCGTCACCGCCCGGGTGCTCAACAACGGCCAGTCGTGCATCGCCGCCAAGCGGTTCCTCGTCCACCGCGACGTCTACGAGCCGTTCGCGGAGCGCTTCGTGGCCAGGATGGCCGCCCTCCGGATGGGCGACCCGCTCGACCCGGCGACCGAGCTGGGCCCGCTCGCCACGCCGGCGATCCGCGCCGAGCTCCACGACCAGGTGGAGCGGAGCGTCGCCGCCGGGGCCCGGCTCCTGCTCGGCGGGCGGCCGCCCGCGGGGCCGGGGAACTTCTACCCGCCGACGGTGCTCGCCGACGTCCCGCTCGACGCCCCGGCCGCCCGGGAGGAGCTCTTCGGGCCCGTCGCCCCGCTCTTCCGGGTCGGCTCGCTCGACGAGGCGATCGCGCTCGCCAACGCCACCGACTTCGGGCTCGGCGCGGCGGCCTTCACCGCCGATCCGGCCGAGCAGGAGCGGCTGGCGGCCGAGCTCGACACCGGCTCGGTCTTCCTCAACGGCCTGGTCAAGAGCGATCCCAGGCTGCCGTTCGGGGGGATCAAGCGCTCCGGCTTCGGCCGCGAGCTCGCCGCCTTCGGCCTGCGGGAGTTCGTGAACGCGAAGACGGTCTGGATCGGCTGAGCCGCGTCCGGAGCGAGGCTCCTCACCCGTTCGGGTAGGTCCGGCGGCGTGTCGCCGGGAGCGCGCCTTCGGTGGTAGCCTCGGCGCGAATCCGGGCTTTCCGGCCGTCGCGGCACTCCGATTCCCGCGCGGCCGGTGTTGTTCGAACCGTTGTTCCACCATCCTCAGGAGGCCGGACGGAACATGGGTACCTTCGTCGCAGCGCTCACCGTCTTCGTCCTGGCGGTGTTCATCGGGTTCGAGGTGATCTCCAAGGTCCCTTCGACCCTCCACACCCCGCTGATGTCGGGGTCGAACGCGATCTCCGGGATCACGATCGTCGGCTCCCTCATCCTGGCCGGCATGGAGAACACCCCGACCATCGTCTACGTCCTGGCCGGCGTCGCCGTGGCCTTCGCGACCATCAACGTCGTCGGGGGCTTCGTGGTCACACACCGCATGCTCGGCATGTTCCGGAAGAAGCGCTGAGGGAACGGCGATGGGACTCAAGGACCTGCAGAACCTGGCGTACCTGCTGGCGGCGGTACTCTTCATCCTCGACCTGAAGTGGATGTCTCACCCCCGCACCGCGGTGCGCGGGAACTACGCCGGAGCCCTCGGCATGGCGGTCGCGGTCGGCGCCACGCTCTTCGGCCAGGACATGATCTGGAAGTACATCGTGATCGGCGCGGTGGTCGGCACCGTCATCGGCATCCTGATGGCGACCCGCGTGAAGATGACCGCGATGCCGGAGATGGTCGGCCTGCTCAACGGCTTCGGCGGCGGCGCCTCGGTGCTGGTGGCCGGCGCGGCGCTGGTGATGGCGCAGCAGGCGCTCGCGGCGGGTAGCCCGTTCGGCATGCAGGAGCGGATCGCCACCGTCGCCTCCGCGATCATCGGCTCGGTGACCTTCTTCGGCAGCTACGTCGCCTTCGGCAAGCTCGCCGAGTTCCTGGCGGTGAAGTGGAAGCTCAAGCCCTGGCAGTCGGCGGTCAAGTACGGCTTCGCGGGCGTCACGGCGCTGGGCGGCCTCGGCTACGCCCTCGGCGCCACTTTCTCCGGCGCCGGATTGCCGGAGGGCGCCGCGCCGCTCGTCTGGGGGACGTTCGTCTCCCTGGCCGTGGTGGGCGGGTTGCTGCTGCTCAAGAAGGACCGCTTCCCCGGCATGAACGCGCTCAAGTGGCTGGCCGCGGCGGCGAGCGTCGCGCTCGGCGTCCTGCTGGTGCTCGACCCGCAGAACGGCGCCCTCTTCTGGCTGCTGACCGGGGTGGCGGCGATCCTCGGCGTGGTGCTGACGGTCTCGATCGGCGGCGCCGACATGCCGGTGGCGATCGCGCTCCTGAACTCCTACTCCGGCCTCGCCGGCGCCGCCACCGGCTTCGTGATCAACAACAACGTGCTCATCGTCGCCGGCTCGCTGGTCGGCGCCTCGGGAATCATCCTCACGCAGATCATGTGCAAGGCGATGAACCGCTCGCTCGTCAACGTGCTCTTCGGCACGATGGGGCCGACGAGCGAGACGCCCGACGCCGACGAGGTCTACCGGACGGTGAAGGCGACCTCGCCCGAGGAGATCGCGATGACGCTCGACGGCGCCCAGCGGGTGATCTTCGTCCCCGGCTACGGCATGGCGGTGGCGCAGGCGCAGCACGCGGTGCAGACGCTCGCCAACCTGCTCGAGCAGCGCGGCAGCCAGGTGGAGTTCGCGATCCACCCGGTGGCCGGCCGCATGCCGGGGCACATGAACGTGCTGCTCGCCGAGGCCAACGTGGCCTACGAGAAGCTGCGCGAGATGGACGACGTGAACGCCGAGATGGAGCAGGTCGACGTGGCGATCGTGGTCGGTGCCAACGACGTCGTCAACCCGGTGGCGCTCACCGATCCGAAGAGCCCGATCGCGGGCATGCCGATCATCGACGTGAGCCGCGCCCGCAACGTGATCATGATCAAGCGCAGCCTCTCGCCCGGCTTCGCCGGGATCCCCAACCCCCTCTTCGCCGCCGCGAACTGCCAGATGTTCTTCTCCGACGGCAAGAAGGCGATCAACGACATCATCCAGGCGGTCAAGGAATCGGCCTGACCCGGCCACAGCGCACCCGGGCCAACGGCCCGGCGACGGGGAGAGGTGGCGCCGCGCCGCCTCTCCCTTTTTCGTTCCCTCAGCCGGCTCAGCCGGTGATCGCGGCGAGCTGGAGCAGCGGGCCGTCGACGGCGTGGGGGTCGGTGAGGTCGACGGTGGCCTCGATCGCCCAGAAGCCCTCCTCGCGCGGGTCGAGGAGGGTCTGGCGGACGCGCCAGCGGCGCTCGGCGAGGCGCTCGATGCGGGTCAGCTCGTGGCGGCGCGCCGCGGGGGTGAACGGCAGGCTGCCGTAGTCGGCGAGGTAGGGGAGCAGCGCGTTGGCGAAGCGGTCGGCGTCCCACGGGTCGGCCGGATCCTGGCGCACGCGCGTCGTCGCCTCCTCCCAGTCCGCGAGCGAGAGGGCGCGTAGGAGCAGGTGCATCTCGGCGCGCACCCGCGCGGCGAAGGCCGGCGCGCTCTCCACCAGCTCGCGGATCCAGAGCGCCTCCACCGCCCGCTCCCGCTCCCGGCCGCGGGTGCGCGCGAGCTCGGGGTGGAGCAGGCTCTCCCACTCCTCGAGCAGGCTCGAGTCGGTGACCTGGACGAGAGTGCGCAGGTAGGAGAGGGCGTCCCAGACCGGCTCGGTCTTGGCCCAGGAGGGAACGTTCAGGTCGAGGGTCTTGTAGAGCTGGGAGAGGTAGCGCAGGAGCACCCCCTCGCTGCGCTGCAGGCCGTACTGCTTGACGTAGTCCG
>JAHDVN010000533.1 GCA_023384635.1 Thermoanaerobaculia bacterium | reverse complement strand
GACTGGGGCGAGTGCCCCTCCCCCACCCACCTCCCCGCCCCCCACCCGGCGCGGCGGGCGAGCGCGATGCCGGGGTAGAAGTCGATCGCGTAGTGCCAGCCGAAGTGCAGGGCGCTCCAGGCGACGAGGAGGTTGGCGGGGACGATGACGATCAGGAGCCAGCGGGCGTGGGCCCAGCAGACGAGGGCGCCGAGGAAGGTGGTCGCCACGTGGAGGCTGGGGAAGGCGGCGATGCCGAAGAAGGGGATCGCCTTCTCGTGCGGGTGGGCGACGAGGTAGAGCATCGCGCGGAGCATGTCGGACTGGAGGGCGTGGGCGAGGTTCCCGGCCAGGTGGTCGAAGCGCTCGCGGACGAAGAACGCCGGGCCGACCGAGGGCGCGGTGTAGTAGAGGAACCCGCCCACCACGTAGGCGATCGCGAGCGCGGTGAGCGCGCGGCGGGCGGCGCGGCCGCCGTGGCGGGCGAAGGCGACGCCGAGCGGGAGCGCGAAGACCGCCCAGGCGAGCACGTAGGCGATGGCGAGGAACTGGTCGAGGGCCCGGTTGCCGGTGAAGCCGAGGAGCCAGCCGATGAAGTCGCCGCCGCCGAAGTGGACGAGGGCGTCGAGCCGGGCGAGCCACGGGTCGGCGAGCTCGGGGCGGAATACGAAGAGGCGCGCCTTGAGGTTCGTGTAGGCAACCAGGACCAGGAGCAGCGGCAGGAGCGCGCGGGCGAAGAGCAGCAGGTCCTCGCCGGCGCGGCGGGCGTCGAACCGGTGGCGGGCCGCCCGCGCGAGCTGGGCGAGGACCCAGAACGGCAGCGTGACGGCGAGGATGGTCCCGAAGAAGCGCAGGTACTCGTACCCCATCCCGAGCACGTTGAACGGGTAGCCGGCCGCGAGGAAGGCGAGGAGGACGCCCGCGAAGTAGACGGCCGCGAGCCGCTCCTCGGGCCAGAGGGCCGCGAGCGCCGCTCTCATCCGCTCCGATCCGCCGGGCGCATCCTGTTATCTTATTCCCGGCGCCGTGGCCGCATTTGGGCCATTTCCGGCCCTTTCCGGCCCCGCCCCACCCTTCGGCGCGGGGCCGCTCCCGGGGGGCGGGGCTAGAATCGCCCCATGGCAAAGCTCCGTCCTTTCCGGGCCTCGAGGCCCTCAGAAGAGTGCGCCCCGAAGGTCTCCTCGGTGCCCTACGACGTCGTCTCCACCGCCGAGGCGCGCGAGCTCGCGGCGGGCAACCCGCTCTCCTTCCTCCGCGTCACCCGCTCGGAGCTCGAGCTGCCGGAGGGCACCGACCCGTACGCCGCCGAGGTCTACGCCCGCGCGGCCGAGAACCTCGAGAGGCTGCGCGCCGCGGCCCCCCTGGTGCGCGAGGCCGAGCCGTCGCTCTACCTCTACCGGCTGGTGATGGGCGGGCACGCCCAGACCGGGCTGGCGGCCTGCTTCTCGGTCGACGAGTACGACGCCGGCCTGGTCAAGAAGCACGAGAAGACGCGGCGGGAGAAGGAGGACGACCGCACCCGCCACATCGCGACCCTGCGGGCGCAGACCGGGGTGGTCTTCCTGACCTACCGGGCCGCGGCCGAGGTGGACGCGCTGGTGGCCGAGGTCACGGCCGGCGAGCCGCTCTTCAACTTCACCGCCGAAGACGGGATCCGGCACACCATCTGGCGCGCCGGCGGGGCGCTGTGCGACCGGCTGGTCGCGGCGTTCGACCGCCTGCCGGTGCTCTACATCGCCGACGGCCACCACCGGGCCGCCTCGGCGGC
>JAHDVN010000065.1:12981-13442 GCA_023384635.1 Thermoanaerobaculia bacterium | reverse complement strand
AGCTTCAGTGCACCGCCGAGAACCACACGGCGCTCCGCACCACGCGCCACGTCGACCTCGCCACCCTGGTCAAGGCGACGATGCGGCTCAATCCCGACCGAATCATCATCGGCGAGGTCCGGGGGCGCGAAGCCCTCGACCTCCTCAAGGCCTGGAACACCGGCCACCCCGGCGGCTGCACCACCGTTCACGCCAACAACGCCGTCGCCGCCCTGCACCGCCTCGACCAGCTGGCGCAGGAAGCGGGCGTGCCCTCCCAGCGCGCCCTGATCGCCGACACCGTCGGCCTCGTCGTCCACATCGAGGGAGGGAGCCGCGGGCGCCGCGTCTCCGAGCTCGTTCGTGTCGCCGGCCTCGCTGGCGACGGCAGCTTTCGGCTCGAGCCGTCCGAGGCTCGGCCCAACCAGGAGGAGTGACAAGCCATGAAGCAGTGGAGGGAGAAGGCAACGAAGCTCGGAGCG
>JAHDVN010000065.1:0-12971 GCA_023384635.1 Thermoanaerobaculia bacterium | reverse complement strand
CACCTCGCCCGCGGCGTTCGCAACCACTGGCGGCACGTCGATGCCGTGGGACGAGCCGCTGATCCGCATCCAGGAGAACCTCACCGGCCCGGTCGCGAGCGCGGTCATCATCATCGCCGTCGCGCTGGCCGGCGTGATGTGGGCGCTCTCCGACCACGGAACGGGCATGCGCCGGATCTCGCAGGTCATCTTCGGCGCCGGCGTCGCCCTAGGCGCGGTCGCCTTCGTCACCGCACTCGGCTTCTCAGGGGCGGTGCTTTGAGTAGCGCGAATCGACGGTCGCTCCGGACCGTGCCGCTGCACAGTTCGCTCACGCGGCCGATCCTCCTGGGTGGGGCCGAGCGCGACCTCGTGATCATCGAGGTGAGCGTGATCGCCGCGCTGCTCTTCGGCGTCGGCTTCCGATTCGCCAGTCTGAGCCTTGCACTGCTCGTCGGCACGGTCGGTCACCGCATCCTGGTCTGGATCGGCCGCCAGGACCCGCAGGCGACGCGCGTCTTCGCCCGTCACCGGCTGTACCAGCCGTTCTACCCGGCGACGGCGGCGGTCGGCGCGCCGATCTCCCGCGTGCCTGTCTTCCGGGGGGACACGCGATGATCCTGCGCGAGCATCGGCACAAGCCGCAGGGTCTCGCCGACCTCCTTAACTGGGCCGCCCTGGTTGGCGAGGGGATCGCCGTCAACAAGGACGGCTCGTTCCTTGCCGGCTGGAGCTACACCGGTCCCGACCTCGACGCCGCCACGGCCGAGGAGCTGGCGCTTCTCTCGCAGCACTTCAACCAGGCGCTCCTGCCGCTCGGCGACGAGTGGCTCCTGAACGCCGACGCCATCCGGCGGCCGAGCCGCGACTACCCGCCGCCGGGTCCCTTCCCGGACCCGGTCTCGGAGCTTCTCGACGAGGAGCGCCGCGAGCAGTACGAGTCGGGCCGCCGCAACTTCGAGACGACCTACACCCTCTGCGTTTCGTGGCTGCCGCCTGACGAACTCCAGTCGAGCCTCGCGCGCTGGTTCATCAGCGGCGAGGACCGCAAGGGGCCGGACTGGCGGGCCCAGGTCGACACCTTCGTCGACCGGCTGGAGGACATCGAAGACCGGCTCTCGGCCTCGCTGGCGCTCACCCGCCTCACCTCCGAGGCACTGCTGACTCACTTGCACACCTGCCTCACGGGGCTCTACCACCGCGTAGCGGTGCCGGACACGCCCTGCTATCTCGACGTCCTGCTCGCCTCGCAGGACCTCTACGGCGGCTTCAGCCCGCGGGTCGGCGACCGGCACCTGCGGGCGATCTCGGTCACGGGCTTCCCCCACGAGTCGCACCCGGCGATGTTCGACTTTCTCCACCGCATCCCGATGGAGTACCGGCTGTCACATCGCTTCCTGCCGCTCGACCCCGAGTCGGCCGCCAAGCACATTCGGCTCTACCGCCGGAACTGGTGGCAGAAGCGCAAGGGCCTCGGGGGGCTGATCAAGGAGGCGATCACCACCGAGGAGAAGGCGGCGGAGCCGAAGTTCCTGAACCGCGACGCGGTCCGCATGGCGGAGGACGCGGACGAGGCGCTCGCCGAGTGCCTCGGGGGGGCGGTCCGGTACGGCTTCTACACGACCGCCGTCGTCCTGATGAACGAAGACGAAACCGCCGTCGAGGTCGCGGCGCGCCAGGTGCTCAAGGAGATCCACAACCGCGGCTTCGCGGCGCGGATCGAGCGCGTCAACGCCCTCGAGGCGTTCCGTTCGAGCCTGCCGTCGCACGGGCATCCGAACGTTCGCCGGCCGCTCATCAGCACCCTCAACCTCGCCGACCTCCTGCCGACGACGAGCGTCTGGCCGGGCCTGCCGACCAATCCTTGCGGGTACTACCCGACGGGGAGCCCGGCGCTCCTCTGGGCGGCGACCAGCGGCTCGACTCCGTTTCGCCTGAACCTCCACGTCTCGGACGTCGGGCACACCCTGGTCCTCGGGCCCACCGGAGCGGGAAAGAGCACGCTTCTGGGTCTCATCCAGGCGCAGTTCTTCCGCTACCCGGACGCCCAGGTCTTCACCTTCGACAAGGGCTACTCGTCTTTCCCGCTGGTCGCAGCCTGCGGCGGTCACCACTACGACATCGCAGCCGAATCGCTCGACGCCCTGGCCTTCTACCCACTCGCGGAGATCGATCGGCCGGCGGAGCGAACCTGGGCCGCGGAGTGGATCGAGACCCTCATGGCCCTGCAGGGCGTCGTCGTCACGCCGGCACACCGCGGCGCGATCGACCACGCTCTCGGCCTGCTGGCCGTCTCGCCCTCCCGCACGCTCACCGACCTTCAGGTGAAGCTCCAGGACCCGAACCTGCGCCAAGCCCTCCGCCCCTACACGCTGAAGGGCAACTTCGGCGCCCTGCTCGACGCGCAGAGCGACGGTCTCCGCGAGGGCCGATTCCAGGTCTTCGAGATGTCGCACCTGATGGAGCTCGGCGACCGCATCGTCATCCCGGCGCTCCTCTACCTCTTCCACCGGATCGAGCAGCGGCTCGACGGGCGGCCGACGCTGATCATTCTCGAGGAGGCCTGGACCTACCTCCTTCACGAGCTCTTCGCCGAGCGGATCCAGCTCTGGCTCAAGGAACTGCGCAAGTACAACGCCGCTGTGGTCTTCGTGACGCAGAGCCTTGCCGACATCCACGCCTCGTCGAAGCGCCACGTCATCTACGAGAGCTGCCCGACCAAGATCCTGCTGCCGAACAGCGAGGCGGGCTCCGAGCAGGGCGCCGCGATCTACCGCGCGATTGGTCTCAACGAGCGGGAGATCGAGATCGTCGCCCAGAGCGCCAAGAAGCGCGACTACTACTACACCTCGCCGCTCGGGAACCGCCTGATGGACCTCACTCTCGGACCGCTCGCGCTCGCCTTCGTCGGCGCCACCGGCCGCGAGGACCTGCGCGCGATCCGTGAGCTGCGAGCCCTCTACGGCCCGGAGTGGTCGCGCGCCTGGGTACGGCAGCGTGGCCTCGATCGTTGGGCCGACAGGCTGTCCGCGCGGTGGGCCGAGCGCGCCGACGAACCCAACGAAAGGAGCCTCGCATGCGTCGGTTGAAGCAGGCCCTCGCAGCCGCCCTTTGCCTGACCGTCCTGTCGAGCGTCGCCGCACCGCGCAAGGCAGAGGCGCAGTTCGCCGTCTACGACGCCATCAACTGGATCGAGAACGCGACGCAGGTCATCCAGCAGGTCTACGAGATCTACCAGCGGTACCAGCAGCTCATCAACGACTACCAGCGCTACGTGACGATGGTGAAGAACCTGGAGCGCTTCGACGAGCTCTCCTTCCGGAGCCTCGTGGGGCTGGCCGTCGCGGTCAACGACATCATCCAGTACGGCGAATCGCTCGGCCACACCCTGGACGACATCGACGCCCAGTTCGCCGACACGTTCCCGGGCTACGAGCCGATCCTCGAAGAGGGCTGGCTGGAGATCTTCGAGCATCGCAACCGCCGCACGCTCGACACGCTGCGCTACTCGCTCAACGCGCTCCACCGGATCTCCTGGGAGTCGGTCCCGTCCCAGCACATCCTGGAACGGCTCGCAGCCGACGCCGAGGCCGCGGACGGCAACGTCGAGGCGCTGCAGGCCGCCAACGAGTTCCTGCACCACCAGGCCGGCGAGCTCGCCGAGATCAGCCAGCAGCTCTCGCTCCAGACCAACGTCCAAACGGTCTACTGGGCCTACCAGCTCGACCGCGAGGCGTCGGACCGCGCCACGACCAGCCAGTGGATCGTCAACGGGGTCGCCGAGGTGCCGCCCTACGACGGCGCCGGTGGCTCGCGAGGCGTTCCCGCCGACTGGCCGTGGGCCTGTTACGGCTGTACCCGCTCAGCGGCAAGGGGGTCGCGATGAGGGCCTCCCTTTGGCCCGGCCTCACGGTCCTTGCGCTGGCGAGCCTGCTCTTCGCAGGTTGCGGCCAGCCCTCCGCCGAGGAGCTCGCCAATGGCGACGACCCCTTTACCGCGCTCCGCTCGCCGCTCCGATCGGTGCGCTACGACGGCGCTTTTTGGAACCGCGAGGCGGTCCAGTCGACGGAGCTGTGGGCGGACGCGGTCGCTTACTGCCGCACGCCCGGCAACTCCGCCGCCCCGAACTGCCAGACCGTCGGGCTGGTGCTCTCGCAGATGGAGCTCGAGAAGGCGGCGAAGGAGGCGAAGCGGCAGCTCCAGATTCTCCTCGAGCAGAGCAAGCACTTGAGGCCGCTTCCCCCGGCGCGGCCGGGTCGGGCTCCGGGCGCCTCGCCGGGCGGGCAGGACTGAAGCGCCATGCCAGTCCTCGGCATTCTGGACGGCATCGTCCAGACCTTCGAGCTCGCCACGCAGACGTGGTTCACGACGCTCTTCCCGATCGCGCAGAACCTCTTCTTCGCGCTCATGGTCATCCAGATCGCCTGGGTAGGGATCTGGTCGACGCTCGGCCGCCACGAGGGCGGCGAGCAGGTGCTGGTTCACATCCTCCGGCAGGTCTTCGTCCTGTCGATCCTCTACACGGTGCTCGTCTTCTCGCCGATCTGGGTGCCCACGGTGATCGGCTCATTCGAGCAGGCCGGCGCCGCGGCGGGCGGCATCGACGGCATCAACCCGTCGTCGGTCTTCTCCGGCGGGTTCCTGCTCGCGCTCGGGCTGCTCGACGGGCTCAACAACTGGGGCCTTCTCAACCCGATCACCGGGCCGATGATCCTGTTCACTTGCCTGACGCTCATCCTCTGCTACGCCTGGATGGCCGGAATGCTCCTCGTCTACCTGGTCGAGAGCTACATCGTCCTCGGCGGCGGCGTGGTGCTCCTCGGCTTCGGCGGCTCGCGGTTCACTGCCGGGCTCGCCGACGGCTACCTCGTCTACGTCTTCCGGGTCGGCGTGAAGCTCTTCGTCGCCTATCTCATCCTCGGCATCGCCGGCTCGCTCGCCGCACAGTGGGCGGGGATGCTCAACGCCGTCGCGCTCGACAATCCCGGGCCGCTCTTCGAGGTTCTCGGTGGCGCCGTCGTGCTCGCGCTCGTCACCACCAAGGTGCCGATGTTCGCAAGCCAGATGCTGGGCGCAGGCTCCGGCTTCAGCCTGCGCTCCCTGTTCGTGGAGGGTCCATGAAGCTGAACCACCTTTTCCGGCGCCACCGTTCCGGCTCGGAGCCGGCTGCCGAGGTTTCGAGCGTCGCCCGCGGGCGCCGCGAGTGGGACGACCGCTACGCGGGGCTCGCGCGCGGCAAACGCAACTGGCAGCTCGCCGCGCTCGGCCTACTCGGGGTCGACGGTCTGCTGGCCGCGGGCTTCATTCACCTCGCGAGCCAGAGCCGCATCACGCCATTCGTCGTCGAGGTCGACCGGATCGGCCAGGCGGTGGCCTTTGGGCCGGCCGAGCAGCTCCGGAAGACGGACGAGCGTCTCATCCGCTACCAACTCAATCTCTTCATTCGGGACGTCCGCTCGGTCTTCTCGGACGCCGAGGTGCAGAAGACGGTGATCAATCGCGCCTACGGTCATGCGAAGGACGGGGCGCTCGGCCTCCTCAACGACTACTTCAAGAAGAGCAACCCCTTCCTGCGCGAGGCCGAAGGCACCGTCGCCGTGCAAGTGCAGTCGGTCCTCCGCCTCTCCGCGGCAAGCTGGCAGGTGCAGTGGCGGGAAACCCAGATCGCCCAAGGCGGTCGGATCGTCTCCGAAACCTCGTGGCAGGCGGTCCTCGGCGTCGAGCTGACGCCGCCGGAGACCACCGACATGCTGCTCGTCAACCCTCTCGGTCTCTACGTCACCGAGATCAACTGGACGCAAACACTCTGAGGAGTTCTCTGATGTCTCGACGTCTCATGTCTTGTCCGCAGCGCATCATCCTCACCCTTCTCGCCGTCGTCGGAGCGGCCGGCGGCGCTACCGGCGCCGCGCACGCTGGTTCGCGACCCGACGCGGCGGTCCGGGAAGCGACCCAGCAGTACGCCACGACCGGGAAGGCTCCGGTGATCGAGCGCAGCGACTCGGTGGTCTACCCCTTCGGGGAAAGCCAGCCGGTGCTCCAGTGCACGCCATTGCGAGCCTGCGACGTCGAGCTCGAAGCGGGGGAGGTCGTCCACGGCGTCGCCCTGGGCGACACCGAGCGCTGGATCTCGAGCCCGCTCTACTCGGGCGACCCGGACGCTCTCGTCCCTCACGTGGTGGTGAAGCCGCGCGACTACGGCATCAGCACCAACATGATCGTGACCACGACCCGGCGGACCTATCACCTGAACTTGGTCGCGCCGGCGAAGGGAAAGACCGAGGACACCGAGGGCGCCTACCTCCGGCGCGTGCGCTTCTACTACCCGGGTGACGTCGTGGAGCAGTGGTCCGACGCCGCGCAGCTCGAGGTCGCGCGCGCCAGCCGGAAGAGCGAGGCGACGATCGCGAGTCTCACCGGTGCCATGAACCCCGGCCGGATGAACTTCGACTACGCGGTTTCGGGTGGCCACTTCACCGGTTTCCGGCCCACCACGATCTTCGACGACGGGCATCACACCTACATTCAGCTTCCGGCGGGCGCCGCGGCCGTCGACGCGCCGGCTTTCCTCGCCCGCACGGAGACCGGCGAGGAGGCGATCCTCAACTACCGGATGAACGGCTCCTGGATCGTCGTCGACGGACTCTTCGAGCGCGGCGAGCTGGTGAGCGGCGTTGGCCGGTCGCGGAAGGCGGTGAAGATCGCCAACCGGGGCTTCGCTCGCGTGGCGGCGGGGGGCCGCTGATGGAGACGATGACCCCGCCGACCGAGCCGAAGGAGGCGGAGCTCGAGCTCACGCCACGGCCCCAAATCAAGAAGCTCAGCTCGGCGATCGTCTGGATCGCCGCCATCTTCGCGGTTGCCGTGCTCTGGCTCGTCGGCTACCTCGTCAGCTCCAAGGCGCGCCGGCCCAGCCAGGAGCGCCGCGTCGCTTCCGTGCCGCCGCCGGTGGACGACCTCGCCGAGCGGATCCAGCGAGCGGCCGAGCGGGAAGCGAAGCTCGCCGCGGAGCAGTCCGCGATCGCACGCGGCCGACAGCTTGGGTCCTCCCACGACCTGCCCCCCGGCTTCGAGCAGCTGCTCGCGGAGCAGGAGCACCCCCTGGTGGCGGGTCCGCCCGTGGACGCTTACGGACGCGAGTACGCTCGCGGGGGCTCCGGGGAGACCTCCACGGCGCGTTCACCGCTCCAGCGCGCCCTCGACTCCGACCTAGTGCCGACCGCCTTCCGCTCAACGAGTCCGCGCGCGGCTACGACACCTCATCGGCCTGACGCGGAGGGGCTGGACGGCGGCCCGGTAGCGCCTCCCGACCTCGCATCCCTCCGCGCGGAACTGGTGCGGGCCGTCGAGGCCAAGGTCGCACCGCCCGCTGCGCCGCCCGGAAAGCCTGCTCCGGGGATGCTGCACCCGGCGGGCTCGCCGTTCCGGATCTCGGCCGGCGCGCTCATCCCTGCGGTCCTCACCGCCGGGATCAACTCCGACCTTCCGGGTCAGACGACCGCGCTCGTCCGTCGCAACGTCTACGACAGTCGGACGGGGCGCTATCTGCTCGTCCCGCAGGGCAGTCGCCTGGTCGGCGAGTACGACAGCCGCGTCGCGTTCGGACAGAGCCGGGTGTTCGTCGCCTGGAACCGTCTGATCTTCCCGGACGGCCGTTCGCTCGACCTCGCGGGCATGCAGGGAGCGGACGTCGCCGCGGCGGCCGGGCTTCGCGACCGGGTGAAGAACCATTTCGTCCGCACCTTCGGCAGCGCGCTTTTGATCGCCGCCGTCTCGGCTGGAGTGCAGCTCTCGCAGCCCGACGACGACGGCAACTTCCAGTCCGGCCCCACGCCCTCGCAGCTCGCGGCGGCGGCCGTCGGTCAGGAGCTCGGCCGCGTTGCCACCGAGTACCTTCGCCGCAACCTCGATGTCCGTCCGACGATCGAGGTCCGGCCCGGCTACGAGCTGAACGTCGAGGTCACCGCCGACCTGGACCTGCCCGGCCCCTACGAGCAGGCGCTCGCGTCGAATTGAGGCACGGCATGCGCATCGTCACGGTGACCAACCAGAAGGGGGGAGTGGGGAAGACGACGCTCGTCTGCCACCTCGCCCTCGCCGGCGTGGAGCGCGGGCTGCGCACTCTGGTGGTCGACCTCGACACGCAGGGGAACGCCAGCACGATGCTGGCGCGCGACGCGGCCGTCGCCCAGCAGCCGGGTGGTGCCGCCGCGCTCTTCGCGGAGGCTCCAATCGCGCCGACGGTCACCCCGAACGGTCTCCACCTGCTGCACGGTCACCAGCGCCTCGACGAGGTCGACCAGCGTGTCGAGCTGGCCGACGCTGCCCGCGTGCGCGACCGCTTGCGCGCGCTGCCCTATGACCTGGTGGTGATCGACACCCCGCCGGCGATCGGGCTCCGCCACCTTGGGCCGCAGGTCTGGGCCGATCTGGTCGTGACGCCACTCGAGCCGAACAGCTTCTCTCTGCTCGCGCTCGGGCAGACGCTCGCCACGATCGAGGAGATTCGGACGATCCGCCCGGGGCTCGAAAACCGCATCCTCATCAACCGCTTCACCCGATCTTCGGGCCAGCAGAACCGCTACATCGAGCTGCTCGGCGAGCACGTGCCGCTGACGCGGCCGTTTTTGACCCTGCGCGTCGCCGTCTCGGACGCGCTCGATGAAGGGGTCCCGGTCTGGCGCTTCCGCCGCGCCGACCGCGAGACCCGGGAGACTTGGATGGAACTGTGCGGAGGACTGATCGGTGGCTGAGAGAACAGAGGCAACCCTGGGTATGAGCTCGCTGGATCGCCTGCGCGAGCTCAAGGAGGAAACCGAGCGCCGCCAGGCGGGAGGCCGCCGGCGAGTGGTCGATCTCCCGATCGCCGAGGTCCACGCCGACCCGCGCCAGGTTCGCAGCGACTTCGTCGCCGACGTCCTGAGCGCCGAGGACCAGGAGGATCTCGACGGCCTCGCGCGGAACATCGCGGCCATCGGCATCCACAATCCGATCCATGTCCGGCCCGACGCCGAAGGCGGCTACGTCATCATCTCCGGCGAGCGCCGCTGGCGTGCCGCCGGCATCGCCGGCCTGGAGACCGTCCCCTGCCTCGTCGCCTCGGAGGGCGAGCTCGACGCGGGCCGCAACACGCTCACCCAGCTTTCCGAGAACCTACAGCGCTCCAACCTCAAGCTCCTCGACGTCGCGCACGCCCTCAAGCGTTGCCTCGACGAGACCAGCCTCGGCCAGGCAGAGCTGGCCAAGGAGTTGGGGAAGTCGAAGTCGTGGGTGTCGAAGTACCTCGCGCTGCTGAAGGCCGAGGGACCGTTCCGCGCGGCTCTCGACGAGGGCCTGCTCGGCAACCCGGAGACGGCGCGGATGTTCGGTCGGCTCGCAAGAGGCCAGCAGGAGCGACTCTTGCGGCGCGCACGCAAGGGGAACGAGTCGATCGGTCATTCCGAGGTCTCAAGACTCGACCGTGCTCGGGAGAAGGACCAAGTGCCAGTCCCGCTGAACGCGGCCACAGCCAGTGGGGCTGCTGGGAGCGTGGGTGGTGACAGCCCTTCCGCCGAGGCAATGCGACGAACTGAACCGCAGGAGTTCGTCTTGCGGCTGACCTCGGTCCAGCTGCGCGACCTGATCGTCAGACTCGGCGGTGCTGTCGATGACGAGAACGGCTTGGTCGACGCTTTCCTGGCCTTGCTGGCGCACCAGGCGAGTGACTAGCGAGGCGCCCGGCACCATCGCCCGGATCACCGGGAAGTTTCGGGGGCCCCTCGGGACGATTGGTTTCGAGCTCACCGGGGGCCACCGGCGCGATGCTGGCGAGCTCCTTGCGTGCGTCGGCAAGGCAACAGCGGCCGCTCGGATTGCGAACCTCGCACGCGCAACCTCCCGCCGCGACACGGTCCTTGATCCAGGCGAAGAGCGTGCTCTCGCCACGCGTGCGGAAGTCCTCCGCAAGATCACTGCGCGTCAGTCGAAAGCAGTAGCAAACGAGGTCTGATCCGCCTTCCTTGAACCCCGGCGCCACCCACAGGTCCGCGGCACGGAACTGGGTGCCACGCGATCCGAAGTAGACGACTTCACAGTCTCTGGACCTGCAGGCTCGAAAGTCCTGTGGTTCGGGGAGCGGCCCCCGGACCTGGGCCGCGACCGTCGCGAAGTTGACCGCAACTCCGAGCGCCCCGTCGGTAGGACAGCGGTCGCTGGCGGCGCCCGCGGGTTGTTGGGGAACGGCGCAACAGTCCCCGCTCATCGTCGGTCTCGTGATTGCGTCTCGACGAGCTTCGCCTTGTAGCCCAGCTCCTCGATCTCCGAAACGATTTGGTCGGGGGTCACTTTCGTCGGGTCGTAGCGGACGACCGCGGAGCCCTTCTCGTGAGAGGCCTCGGCCGACCCGACACCATCGATCTTGCGGAGCTTGATCTCGATGGCGGCTTCACAACCGCCGCAGGTCATGCCCTCGACCGCGAAGGTCGAGGTGACGGTGCTCTTGTCGCCTTCAGAGGCCAACGTAATCCGAACGCCGCCCAGGTGGAGCGTCGCCAGCACGAGGACGAGCGCGATGGCTCCGACAGAAAGCTGCCTCTTCATGGTTGCCACCTCTCCGGCGTCGGACTCAGAAGAGCCAGGACGCGTAGTAGGGAAACGTGACCAGGGCGAGCGCGACCGCGGTGACCACCCAGACCACGATGCGAAACCGCCGACGTGCCGGCGGAACGGCGCAAGCCTCACCCGGGGCGCACTCGAGCGGTTGGTAAGCCCTGTAGACGGCGAGCCCGAGCAGGAGGACGGTGGTCGCCAACAGGTAGGGCCGCAGCGGCTCGAGCCTGGCGGCCAGGGCCGCCGAGCCGACGCCGAGCAGCGCCACCGCAACGGGAAGAATGCAGCAGGCCGACGCCCCGAGGGCCGAGAGAACGACGCCGGCCAAGATCCAGCCGCGCGGCTTGTTTGCGTCGCTCATGGCTCGCCGCTTGGATTCTGTTCACCGAGCGAATCGAGCAGCGGACACTCGCTCGTCGGCCCGCGCCCCGTGCAGCGCCCGGCTAGCGTCGCGAGCGCCCCGCGGATCCGCCGCAGGCTCTCGAGCTTCGCGTCGATCGTGGCGAGCTTGGCCATGGCGAGCTCCCGTACGTCGGCGCAGCTTCGACGCCGGTCGACGCGCAGTGCGAGCAGCTCGCGAATCTCCTCGAGAGTGAAGCCCAACTCCTGCGCGTGGCGAACGAACCCCAAGCGGCGCGCGCTGTCGGCCGAGTAGACCCGGTAACCGGTGGGTAGACGATCGGCAGCCGGAAGCAGGCCGCGGCGCTCGTAGTAGCGAACGGTGTCCACACGGACCCCTGCTCGCTTCGCGAGCTGCCCAATCGAGAACTGGGTTTCGAGAGAGCGGTTCCTCATGCGGTACAGCCTAAACCCTGGAGTTAGGTCCAGAGTCAAGCGACTGCCCGACGGAAGCTCAGCGCTCATGGCGGGGTGCCTTGACCCTGCGCCCCGGTGTCGTTTCATCGGCGCCCCACATTCGATTCCGTTGCTCGCGGCGCGCAAGGCCGAGCCCTCCGGGTGGTCTGCGGCCAGCCTTCACCCGAGCGGTGATCCGTCGCCGAGTGCCGAGGATCTCGCCTTCACCCGCCGGATGGCGGAGGCGGGGGAGGTCGTCGGGGTCCGGGTCGTTGACCACATCATCATCGGGGAGGCGCCCGCCTTTGTCTCCCTCCGCCAGCATGGAGCGTTCTGACCGTCAGTGAGGCATCTGGACATGCGCGTGCCGGTTGCCCAACCCGGTTGAGCTGGTTCGGCAAACCTAGCCTGCTATCATGCGCGCCGTGAGTTGGGTCCGCCGCATTTCCGCACTCGTCCTTCTCCTCGTGCTCTTTCCGGGCGCAGGCGAAGCTATCGAGAACGCGGTGCATCTGGTTGGCTTCGGGCACACCGCGCACGCAGCAGGGACTTCCGACCAGCACGAGCCTTCGGGATCCGAGCACGGTTGTGGCGGGATGTTCCACCTCTGCTCCTGCTGCACGCAGGTCTCTGGTGTCCTCTCGGTAGCCGCTCGACTGGGTGGCGGAGCTGATTGTGCCCTGGCGCCCGCCGCCAGCTCGCCCCGGCCGCTCGATTTCGATCCCCAAAGCGCCGAACGCCCTCCTCGCACCTGATCTCCGGTAGTCGCCCAGCAGGGGCGTGAGGGTTACCCCAGGCCGGGGTGTCGGCGCTGTGCGCCGTGCCCTAGCCCCTGCCGGCAGTGCTGCGCGTGCGCCCCGGCCGCGCGCGTGGCCCCATTCCCGGAGATCGAACCTTGTTTCCAGTCGTCCGACCCAACCGGCTTCGCCGGTGGCGCCGCGTTAGTGCCATCGCCCTGGTGTCGCTTGCGGCGCCTCTGGCCGCGCAACCTCCCGTTCCGTCGCTCGCCAGTGGCGGCACGATGACGCTCGAGCAGGCGCTCGCGCTGGCCTTCGAACGCAGTCCGCAGATCCAGGAGAGTGCCGCGCGCGTGGCGCTTGCGGAAGGTGTCCTCGTGGGTGCACGCACCTATCCATTCAATCCGATCCTCGAAGCCGAGGGCGCGTCCCGGGACGACGGGAACGAGCGCACCTCTGACCGCGAGATCGCCCTCTCGCAGGAGATCGAGATCGCCGGCCAGCGCGGCAAGCGGGTGGCGACAGCGAACGCCGCCGCCGAGGCGGCGCGCGCGGCGTTTACCCGATCGCGCCAGGAGCTGGCATTCCGAGTGACATCGGCCTTTGCGGCGGTGTTGCGTGCCCGCGAGATCGCGGCACTCGCCGCGTTCGAGCGCGAGGTCGCTGCGGAGCTCGCGGCCTTCGAGCAGCGTCGACTGGATGCTGGCGCCGGCACGCTGATCGACCTCAACGTCACGCGCGCCGCGGAGGGTCGCGCGGCACGCCGCGTGGCACTGGCCTTTGCCGACGAAGCGGCGGCCCGGGCGTCGCTGGCCGAAGTCGTGGCACTCCCCGTGGCGGAGCTCCCGGCCGCGGCCGGGAACCTCCCGGACG
>JAHDVN010000064.1 GCA_023384635.1 Thermoanaerobaculia bacterium | reverse complement strand
CATCATCCCCACCACCTCCGACGCCATCCCCTCGATCGGCTGGGTGATGCCGGAGATGCAGGGCAAGGTCGAGGGGCTCGCGATGCGGGTGCCGATCGTCGCCGGCTCGCTCGTCGACCTGACCGTGCTCCTCGCCCGGCGGGCGGAGCGCGCGGCGGTGGCCGACGCCTTCCGCACCGCCGCCGAGGGCGAGATGGCGGCGATCCTCGGCGTCACGGACGAGGAGCTCGTCTCCTCCGACTTCATCGGCGAGCCGCGCTCGGCGGTGGTCGACCTGCCGCTGCTGCAGCAGGTGGGCGAGCGGCTCTACCGCGTGGTCGCCTGGTACGACAACGAGTACGGCTACGCCCACCGCCTCGCCGAGCTGATCCTCCACCTGGCGGCGCGCGGCTGACCGCCGGCGCTCTCCGGCGGTGGCGCCCCCGCAGCGGCCCGCTATGATCCCCCCGTGGCCTGGTACCGCGAGTGGTTCGGCGAGGAGTACCTCGGGCTCTACGCCCACCGCGACGCGGAGGAGGCCGCGGCGCACGTCGACTTCGTCGCGCGGGTGCTCGGGGAGGCGAGGCCGCGCGCGGTGCTCGACCTCGCCTGCGGCACCGGCCGCCACACGGCGCCGCTCGTCGCGCGCGGCGTCCGCGCCTGCGGCGTCGACCTCTCGCTGACCCTCCTCGGCTTCGGCCGCGGCCTGCCGCGGGTGCGGGGGGACATGCGCCGGCTCCCCTTCGCCGGCGGCACCTTCGACTGGGTGCTCAACTTCTTCACCTCGTTCGGCTACTTCGAGAGCGAGCGCGAGAACTTGCAGGTGCTCGAGGAGGTCGCGCGCGTGCTCGCCCCGGGCGGGGCGCTCGTCCTCGACCTCTTCAACATCGACCGCGTGCTCGCCGAGCTCCGCGAACGGGAGACCGTGACCTCGCCGGGGCGGCGGATCGAGATCGAACGCTCCTTCGACGCGGCGAGCCGGCGGCTCCTGAAGCGGATGCGCGTCGAGCTCGCCGGGCGCCCGCCGCGCACCTTCGTCGAGAGCGTGCGCGCCTACCGCGAGGAGGAGGTCGCCGCCGCCCTCGCCGGCGCCGGCCTCGCGGTGGCGGCCCGCTTCGGCGACTTCACCGGGGAGAGATTCCACCGTGACAGCGAACGGCTCATCTTCGTCGCCCGCCGCCCCGCCTGAGGTCGACCTCGCCGCGGCGGGGCTGCTCCCGCCGCTCCCGGCCGCGCTGGTCGGTGGCGCGGCCCTCGACCTGCTCGCCCCGCTGCGCTTCCTCCCCCCGGGCGGCCTGCCGGCGGGCCCGCCGCCGCCGGTCGAGCGCCGCGCGCTCGCCGCCGCCCTCGCCGTCGCCAACGCCGCCTACGGCCACCCGCGCGCCGCCGAGCTGGCGGAGCGTCTCGCCGATCCGGCAACCCGCGTGGTCGTGGCTGGCCAGCAGGTCGGCCTCTTCGGGGGGCCGCTCTACACGCTGGTGAAGGCGGCGGCGGCGGCGCGCTTCGCCGAGGCGCTCGAGGCGCGCGGCGAGGCGGCGGTCGCGGTCTTCTGGATGGCGACCGAGGACCACGACTGGCAGGAGGTGGCGCGCGCCGCGCTGCTGGCCGGCGAGGAGGTCCGCCACCTCGACCTCGGGGCCGACCCGGCGGCGCTGCTGCCGGTCGGCCTGCGGACGCTCGGCGAGGGGGTCACGGCGGCGTTCGCGGAGCTCGCCCCACTCTTCCCCGGCGAGCGAGGCGCCGCCTGGCTCGCCGAGCTCGGCCGCTGGTACCGCCCCGAGGCGCGCTTCGGCGAGGCGTTCGCGCGCCTCCTCGCGCGTCTGCTCGGCCCCCGCTGCCCGCTCCTGCTCGACGCGCTGCTGCCGGAGCTCAAGGCCGCGGAGGCCCCCTGGCAGGCGGCGCTCGTCGCGCGGCGCGACGAGGTGGCCGCGGCGCTCGAGGCGGCCGACCGCGAGGTCGAGGCGCGGGGCTTCCCGCTCCAGGTCGCGCCACAGCCGGGGGCCTCGCCGCTCTTCCTCTTGCGCGACGGCGCCCGGCGCCGGATCGAGTGGCGGCCCGGAGAGCGGTTCGCGCTCCGCGGCGCGCCGGGCGAGCACCCGCTCGCCGAGCTCCGCGACGCGCTCGCCGAGAACCCGGCGGTGGTCGGGCCGGGGGTGCTTGCGCGCCCGGCGATCCAGGACGCGGTGCTCGGCACCACGCTCCAGGTGATGGGGCCGGGCGAGGTCGCCTACCTCGCGCAGGCGACCGCCGTCTACCGCGTGCTCGGGATCCCGGGGCCGTGGGTGGCACTGCGCCCGCAGGCGCTCCTGCTCGACGCCCGCCAGCGCCAGCACCTGGCCGAGCTCGGCCTCGACCTCGGCCGCCTGCTCGCCGATCCCGAGGGCGCCGCGCGCGACCTCGGCGAGCGCGCGGGAGGCGACTTCGTCGCGCGCGCCCGGGAGGCCGTCCTCGCCGAGCTCGACGGCCTGCGCGCCCCGGCGCTCGCGCTCGATCCGCAGCTCGAGCGCCCGTTCGCCAAGACCCGCGACGGGATCGCGCACGCGCTCGAGCTCTTCGCGGGGAAGGTGGCGGCGGCGGCGGTGCGGCACGACGAGGGGCGCGCCCGGCGCCTCGCCCAGCTCCGCGCCGCCTGCCTGCCCGACGGACGCCTCCAGGAGCGGGTGCTCACCGGCGGCCTGCTCCCGGCGCGCTACGGCGACGCCCTGGCCGCAGCGCTCCTCGAGCAGCTCGGGCTCGACCCGCGGCGGCTCTCGGTGATCACTCCGTAGTCGCGGAAGGCGCGCCCTCGAAGCCGGCCACCGCCGAGGCGGCGAGGTTCCGCACCGCCGGGTCCGGGACGTCGGCTAAACGCCGCCACGCCGCCAGGCGGCCGGCGCGGCCGAGCTCCGGCGGCCCGGGCTCGACCACCGGCCGGGTCACCCAGGCGGAGAGGAAGCCGCCCGCGGCCTGCCGCACCGCCTCCGGGCGCTCCGGATCGAGCACCGCCGCGCGCGCGGCGTCGAGGAAGGCGACTCCGGCGCCGTGCCAACCGCGCGCCTTGTCGCGGGCGAGAGCCGAGAAGAGCGCCACCTGGTCCGCCTCCGCAAGTCGCCTGGCACCTTCAGCGAAGGAGGTGGAGAGGGCGGTGAAGGCGGCGTCGGGGCCGGCCGGGGCGGGCTCGGGGCGCGCCACTGGCAGGGCGCCCAGCGTGTCGGCGTAGCTCGTCGCGGCGAGGCGCCAGCCGATGGCGGGCCACCCCGTTCCGGGGGCCTCCTCCGGGAGGTGACGGGCGACCCCACCCGCCGGGCCGAGCGCCTCGCCGAGCAGCTCGCGCAGCATCTCCCCCACCGGCGGGAAGAAGCCCCCGACCGCCCGCGGCAGCCGCTCCCCCCACCAGGGCAGGAAGAGCAGCGTCACCGCCACCACCCCCCAGCGCGCCCAGGGCGGGCTGCCGGCGAAGAGCTGGCGCAGCCCCCGCTGGAAGAAGAAGAAACCCGCCGCGCCGAAGAGCAGCGCGCCCCCCCAGTTCGGCTCCCGGCGGGCGCGCGCGGCGGTCGCGACCGGCAGCGCCGCCTCCCCGTTCGGGTCGTAGGCGAGGGCGAGCGGCGGTGGGTCGCCCCGGCTCCAGCCGGCGACCAGGAGGTCCACCGGGCGGTCGAGCTCGTGGCCGAGGACCGCGAGCTCGCTTCGGAGGGCCCGCACCTCCCCGAGCTCCGGCATCGGCTCGGGGAGGAGGAAGTCGTCCGGCGCCTGCCGCGCCAGCCGGTCGCGCACGGGGCCGGGGATCCGCAGATCGAGGAGCGGTGCCCCGGCCTGCTCGGCACCGCCGCGCGGCCAGGCGAACGGCACGCCGGAGCCGAGCTCGGCGAGCTCGGCGGCGTCGAGGTGGTCGCCGAACGGCCGGGGCGCGCCGCAGAAGACGTCGTCCCGCCACGCCCCCCCGGCGCTCCACCGCGTGGCGACGCAGGGCCGGAGCGCCGCCCGGTGGCGCCACACCCAGAACTCGCCGCTCTCCGCGCCATCTCCCGGCGGCTCGACCTCCAGCACCAGCCAGGCGGCGGTGACCTCGGCGTCGGCGCGCGCGGTCAGGCGGGCGAGCTCCCGCGCCGTGAGCAGCTGGGCCGGCGCCAGGTGCCAGGCGAGCATCACGAACGCCCCGCCGACACCGGCGACGACCGCCGCGTAGATCCCCTCGATCCGCCCGGCGAAGATCCCCAGGACGGCGCCGACGATCCGGCCGAGGAGCGAGTCGGCCTCGTCCCCGCCCGGCGCTTCCGCGGCCGGTGGCTCGCCCCCGGGCCCGGGAGCCTCGGCCCTGCGGTCGGAGCGGGTGGAGCGGCGGCGCCTCATGGAGCGGGGGACGATAGCGCAGCAGCGGCCGCCGGTGCGAGATCGTCTAGAGTGACCGCCATGAGCGCTCCGGTCGACGTCCTCGCGGTCGGCGCCCACCCGGACGACGTCGAGCTCGGCTGCGGGGGTACCCTCGCCCGCCTCGCCCGCGCCGGGCGGCGGGTCGGCATCCTCCACCTGACGGCGGGCGAGATGGGCACCCGCGGCTCCGTCGCCGAGCGCCGCGCCGAGGCCGAGCAGGCCGCCGCGCTGCTCGGCGCGGTGGCGCTCGACTTCCTCGACTGCGGCGACGGCGGCCTGCGGACCGGGCCGGCCGAGGAGGAGGCGCTGATCGCCGCGCTGCGGACGCTGCGCCCGGAGCTCGTGCTCGGCCCCGCCCCCGCCGACCGCCACCCCGACCACGGCCGGGCCCACCGCCTCCTCGCCGACGCCTGCTTCTACGCCGGGCTCGCGAAGCGAGGCGCCGGGACCCCCCACCGTCCGGCGGCGCTCTTCAGCTACATGCAGCACGACCCGTTCCCGCCGAGCTTCGTGGTCGACGTGGGAGACACCTGGGAGGCGAAGATGGCGGCCCTCGACGCCTACGAGAGCCAGATCCACCGCGACGGCGCCGAGGATCGCCCCGAGCCGCCGACCAAGGTCGCCTCGCGGGAGTTTCGCCACGCGGTCGAGGGGCGGGCCCGGCACTACGGCCTGCTCGTCGGCGCCGAGCTCGGCGAGCCGTTCTGGAGCCGGTTGCCGCTGGCGGTGGCCGATCCGCTCTCGCTCCTGCCGCGGGGGCTGCGGTGAAGATCGGGATCAGCTGCTACCCGACCTTCGGGGGGTCGGGGATCGTCGCCACCGAGCTGGCGATGGCGCTGGCCGAGGGGGGCGACGAGGTCCACGTCCTCTCCTACGCGCTCCCCTCGCGCCTCTCGCTCGTCGACCCGCGGATCTTCTTCCACGAGGTCGTGGCCGCCCACTACCCCCTCTTCGAGTACCCGCCCTGGTCGCTGGCGCTGGCGAGCAAGATGGTGGACGTCTTCCACCACCACCGCCTCGACGTCCTGCACGCCCACTACGCGCTGCCCAACGCGGTCTCGGCGGTGCTCGCCAAGCAGATCCTCGCGCCGCGGCCGGTGCCGGTGGTCACCACCCTGCACGGCACCGACGTGACGCTGATCGGCAACGACCCGAGCTATCTCGCCACCACGCGCTGGGGAGTCCTCGAGAGCGACGCCGTGACGGCGGTCTCCGAGTCGCTCTGCCGCGCCACCCTGGAGCAGCTCTGCCTCGGCGACAAGCCGGTCGAGGTGGTGCCGAACTTCATCGACCCGCGCCGCTACGAGGCGGCGCGCCACCTGCCCGGCGCGCGCCGCTGGGCGCGCCCGGGCGAGCGGCTCCTCGTCCACATCTCGAACTTCCGCCCCGTCAAACGGTTGCTCGACGTGGTCGAGGTCTTCGCGCGGGTGGCGACGCGCCTGCCGGCCCGCCTGCTGCTCGTGGGCGACGGCCCGGAGCGCGCCCGGGCCGAGCAGCGCTGCCGCGAACGCCAGCTCGGCGACCGGGTCGTGTTCCTCGGCAACTTCCCGGCGATCGAGGAGGTGCTGGTCGGGGCGGATCTCTTCCTGCTCCCCTCCGAGAGCGAGTCGTTCGGCCTCTCCGCACTCGAGGCGCTCTCCTGCGCGGTGCCGGTCGTCGCCAGCCGCGCCGGCGGGCTGCCCGAGGTCGTGGCCGAGGGCGAGAACGGCTTCCTGCTGCCGGTGGGCGACGTCGACGGCATGGCCGCCGCCGCGCTCTCGCTGCTCGCGGATCCCGAGCGCCACCGCCGCTTCGCCGAGCACGGCCGGCAGTGGGCGGTCACGCGCTTCGACGAGGCCTCGGTGGTGGCGCGCTACCGCGAGGTCTACGCGCGGGCGATCGCCGCGGCCCACCGCCGAGAGGGCCGCGGTTGAGCGACGGATGAGCGACGCGGGCTATCTCGCCCCGGCCGCGCCCGCCGCGGCGGAGGTCCGCGACCGCGGCTCGCGCTTCCTCGCCCGGATCCTCCCCTGTCGCGACGAGGCGGCGGCGCGCGAGGCGCTCGCGGCGGCCGTCCGCGAGCAGCCCGACGCCACCCACCACTGCTACGCCTGGCGGCTCGGCGAGCCGGCGCGCGAGCGCGCCGCCGACGCCGGCGAGCCGGCCGGGACGGCGGGCGTTCCGATCCTCCGCGCTCTGCAGGGGGCGCGGGTCTCCGATGCGCTGGTGGTGGTGACGCGCTGGTTCGGGGGGACCAAGCTCGGCAAGGGAGGGCTGGCGCGGGCGTACGCGCAGGCGGCGCGCGAGGCGATCGCCGCCGCTCCGCTCGCGCCCCGCGTCCCCGCCGACGACCTCGTCGTGGAGGCGCCGTTCGAGCGCCTCGGCGCGGTGCGGCGCCTGCTCGCGCCCCCGGCCGTCGAGCTCCTCGCCGAGAGCTACGGCGAGCGGGCGCGGCTCGAGCTGCGCGTCGCCCGGGTGCGGCGCGCGGAGCTCGAGGCAGCGCTCGCCGACCTCGGCCTGGCGCCCGAGGAGGGCGCCGCGGCGGCCGCCGGTTGAGGGCGCGCGTTGCCGTTCGGGTTGCGCTCCGTTAAGCTTCCCCGGCAACTCACCCCGAGAGAGGAGCTCCCCGATGAGCGATCCGATGGCCACCCCTCCGCCGCCGCCCCCGCCCGCCGCCCCCGCCCCGGGCGACAATCGCACCCTGATGCTCGTGCTCGCCTATCTCGGCCTGCTCGCGCTGGTGCCGCTGCTGGTCGAGAAGAACGACACCGAGGTGCAGTGGCACGCGAAGAACGGCCTCGTGCTCACGATCGCCTTCATCGTGCTCTTCGTCGTGCTCTCGATTCTCGGCGCGGTGCCGGCGGTCGGCTGCCTGACCGTCTTCCTCTGGCCGGTGGCCGGCCTCGGCTGGCTGATCCTCTCGATCCTCGGCATCGTCAAGGCGACCAAGGGCGAGCGGTTCGTCATCCCCGGCCTCTCGGACTTCGTCGCGAAGTTCTGAGGCGCGCCCGCGACAGCGCGCGGAGGGGAGCCATGGCAACGGTCGCTCTCGTCTGGGGAATCCTGGCCTTCGTCGGCTTCGGCTTCGGCCTCCTCCCCTGCCTCGGCTGGATGAACTGGGCGAACATTCCGTTCGCCCTGGTGGGGGCGATCGTCGCCGCGGTCGCCTGGTCGAAGGAGAGCCGCCCCGGCGGCCGCCCCGCCCCCGCCGTCGCCGGCCTCGTTCTCTCGCTCGTCGCGGTGACCGTGGGGCTGGTTCGCCTCTGGCTGGGAGGGGGGATTCTCTGACTCCCGCCGCCGCGGCGGTCTACCGGCGCGTGAACCTCGTCGTCGCCGCCCTGCTTCTCGCCGGCCTGGGCCTCGCCTCCCGCCTCCAGCTCACCCCCGACGGCACCGGGCTGGCGCTGCCCGGCAGCGGCCGGCGTCTGCCCGAGCTCTGCGCGGTGAAGCGCGCGACCGGGCGCCCCTGCGCCGGCTGCGGCGCCGGCCGCGCCTTCGTCCTGGCGCTGCGAGGCGAGCCCGTCCGCGCCTGGGGGGTGCACCCGACCGGGGTGCTCTACGCCGCCTGGGCGGGCGCGCAGCTCGTCCTGCGGAGCCTGCTCGCACTTCCCTGGCGGGGGCGCCCGAGCTCCCGATTCGTCGCCTCCGAGGTCGCCGTGTCGCTCGGCGCCCTCTGTCTCCTGCCCTTCACCGGCCTCGCCCGCTAGCGGGCCGGGCCCTGCCCGGAGTCGACCGATGACGAACGACATCCCCCCGACGCCCCCCCCGCCGCCCCCGGCCGACGCCGCGGCGACGCCCTTCCCCTGGGAGGACCGCACCCGGATCGGCGTGGGCCGTGGCTTCCTCGAGAGCGTCCGCGACCTGCTCGCCGCCCCCACCGCCGCCTTCGCCCGCATGCGCGAGCGCGGCGACTACGCGAGCCCGCTCCTCTTCGCCCTGATCGTGAGCATTCTGGGAGTCGTGATCTCGCAGTTCTGGATGCTCGTCCTCGGCCCCTCGTCGTTCTTCCTGCCGATTCCCGGCGACATGCGCGAGGAGATCTTCGCCGGCGCCGCCCTCGGGACGGCCGGGGTCGCCCTCCAGCTCGTGATCGGGCCGATCCTCGCGCTGCTCGGTCTGCTGATCGGCACCGCGATCGTCCACCTCTTCCTCCTCCTGTTCGGAGGCCTGAAGGAGTCGCCCTCCGGCTTCGAGGGGTCGTTCCGGACCCTCGGCTACTCCTCGGTCTCGCAGCTGGCGGGGGTGGTGCCGTTCGTCGGCTGGCTGCTGGCCCTGATCTGGGGGGTGATCCTCCAGGTGATCGGCCTCGCGCGGCTCCACCGCACCACGCCGGGCCGGGCGCTGGCGGCGGTGGTGGCGCCGCTCCTGCTCTGCTGCGTCTGCATCGTCCTCTTCGCGGCCACCGTCATCGGCCTGATCGCGGGGGCGGCCGCGAGCGGCCGTTGAGCGAGCCGTGAGCGCGCGCGAGCCCGACCCCTCCGCGCGCCAGCTCGCCGCGCTCTGGGGTGGCGCGGCGCTGGCGCTGCTGGCGCTCGCACCGTTCGGGGAGCGCCTCGCCGCGGCGCTCCCCGCCTGTCCCCTGCACGCGGTGACCGGTCTCCCCTGCCCGGGCTGCGGCACCACCCGCGCCGCCCTGGCCCTGGCCGCCGGCGACCCGGTCGCCGCCTTCGCCGCGAACCCGCTGGCCGCCCTCGGCTGGGTGGCGGCGATCGGTGGGGGGCTCGCCGCCCTCGCGCTCGTCGCCCTGCGCCGGCCGCTCCCGGCGCTCCCGGGCTGGCCGGCGCGCTGGCGCTGGCCGCTCGCCCTCGCCCTCGCCGCCGACTGGGCGTACCTGATCGGCCGCGAGATCGCGACGGGGTAGGATCGGGCGGTCCGCGTCACCCTCCCCGTGCAAACTCCGGCCCCCTTCCCGCTCCGCCGCCTGGCCGGCCCGCTCGCGTCGGCAGTGGTCCTCGCCCTCTTCCTGCTCCAGCTCTGGGAGCTCAAGGAGAGCAGCGCCCGCCGCGTCGGGGTGGTGCTCGACGACGCCGAGCAGGGCATCCAGGTCACCGAGGTGCTGCCCGGGCTGCCGGCCGAGCGGGCCGGGCTCCGGGCCGGCGACCTCGTGGTCGCGATCGGCGGCCTCGAGATGCGGGCCCTGCCCGACTACGACCGCGCCGCCGCCCTCTTCGCCTCCGGCGAGCCGGTCGTCTACCGCGTGCGGCGAGGGGACGAGGGGCTGGAGATCGCCGTCCGCCCCGGCGCGCCGATGGAGTGGGGGGAGATCGGCCTAACCGCCCTCGTCCTGCTCGCCTACCTCGCGGTCGCCTGGCTCGTGCGCGAGCAGGCGGAGAGCGACCTGCGCGCGCGGCTGCTCCGGCTCTTCACGCTCGCGGTGGCGTTCGAGATGGCCGCCCCCGCCTCGGGCAGCCTCATCGGCAACCCGGCGCTCGCGCTCGCCTCCGGTCTCTTCTTCCTGCTCGTGACCGGCGTGCAGGTGGGGCTCGAGCTCCACCTCGCCTCGGTCGTCCCCGACCGGCAGGCCTGGATCGCCCGGCGCCCCTGGGTGGTGCCGGCCTTCTACGCCGTCGGCCTCGCCACCGCCCTCACCGCCGCGTTCACGCTGCTCTCGGAGGCGCTCGGCTGGGGCGTCGTGCCCTGGAGCGCGGCTGCCGCCCAAGGCGTCATGTTCGCCTACGGCTTCCCGCTCTGGGCGCTCGGCGTCACCGGCCTGCTCGGCTACCAGGCGACCCGGCACCCGCAGCCCCGCGGCCGGCAGCAGGCCGGCCTCGTGCTGCTCGGGGTGCTGCCCTGGGTCGCCTCGGTCCTGATCGGCACCGCGCACACCCTCCTCGGCATCGAGCGCTGGGGCTGGCTCGACCAGTGGCAGCTCATGCTGCTCCCCTTCCCGATCGCCGTGTTCATCGCCATCTACCGCTACCAGCTCTTCGACATCGAGCTGGTGGTCCGCCGCAGCCTCCTCTACACCGCGCTCACCACCAGCCTGCTGCTCGTCTTCTACGCCGCGCTCGGGGCGGGCGGCGCGCTCTTCTCCCACCTCGTCGGCGGCGACCGCGGCTCGGTCTGGGTGATCGGTGGCGCGACGCTGCTGCTCGGCCTGCTCTTCGCCCCCCTGCGCCAGGCATTGCAGCGGCTCATCGACCGCCGCTTCTTCCCCGAGCGCACGGCGGTCCGGCAGCGGCTCGTGGACCTCGCCCAGGAGCTCCCGGCGCTCGGCAAGCTGCCGCTCATGGGCCGCCACCTGGTGGGGCGGCTGACCGGGATCTTCGGCATTCGCTCGGCGACGCTCCTGCTCGCGACCCCCCAGGGCGAGCACCTCGTGACCCTCGCCTCGACGCTGGTCGACTTCGAGGAGCAGCTCGACCAGTCGTTCCTGCTCTCCCCCGACGACCCGGGAGTCCAGCTCCTGCGGCGCTCCGCGCGGCCGCTGCCGGCCCACCAGCCGGCGGCGCGCAGCGCCTCGATGGCGCAGCGGCTGCACCGGCTCGGGGCCGAGCTCACGGTGCCGCTGCTCGCGCAGCAGAAGCTGGTGGGGCTGCTGCTGCTCGGCGAGAAGAGCGACGTGCGCCCGTTCACCGGCGAGGAGCTCGAGCTCCTCAACCTGCTCGGCCACCACGTGGCGACGGTCTTCGAGAACGCCCGCCTCTTCGAGTCGGCGACCTTCGAGGGACTCACCGGCATCCTGCGGCGCGAGGCGATCCTCGAGCAGCTCGACCGGGAGCTGCAGCGCGCCCTGCGCTACCGGCGCCCGCTCGCCCTCGCGCTCGCCGACCTCGACCACTTCAAGGCGGTCAACGACCGGCACGGCCACCTCGCCGGCGACCTCCTGCTCAAGCGCGCGGCGCAGGCGCTCGCCTCGCCGCTGCGCTCGACCGACGCCGTCGGGCGCTTCGGCGGCGAGGAGTTCCTCGTCGTGCTGCCGGAGACCGACCTGGCGGGCGCCGCGGTGGTGGCCGAGAAGCTGCGCCAGGTGGTGGAGGAGCTGGCGGTGGCGCTCGAGGACGGCACCGTGCTCCGGATCACCGTCTCGATCGGCCTCGCGGCCGTCGACCCGCGGGCGGAGTGGAGCCCGAGCGCCCTGGAGCTCCTCGGCGAGGCCGACAAGGCGCTCTACCGCGCCAAGGCCGACGGCCGCAACCGCGTCGAGCCGGCGGCGCCCTGAAGACGGAACGGGCGGGCCCCGACGGGGACCCGCCCGCTCGACCAGACCTGCGGCCGGCCGTCCGGCCGGCCCTCTGGCCCAATCGACGGCCGGCCTACCAGGCCACGATCAGACCGAGCGACACCTGCCCCTGGCTGAAGTCGTTGTCGTAGTAGCAGCGGTCGTCCCAGTAGTCGCAGTCCCAGCCGTAGTCGTCGCCGATGTCGACCCAGAAGCCGCGCCCCTCGAAGCGCAGGCCGACGTGCTCGGCGTCGTCGAAGAAGACCTTCACGCCGCCGCCGAGGCTCAGCGAGGCGCGCGACTCGCTCGACGAGCCGGGGACGTTCGGGTCGAGCACCCCGAGGCCGCCGCTGATCACGAAGAACGGGCTCACCCGTCCGCTGTGCCCCTGGAAGAGGAGCCCCACGTGGTAGTAGCTGATGTCGATCTCGGCCAGGCGGGTGCCGGGCCCGAAGAGCCCCTCGTCGAAGCCGAGGTCGGTCGACTGCCGGTGGGCGAGCAGCTCGAGCTGCAGGAAGCGGGAGAGCGGAATGTCGAAGGTGATGCCGTAGGCGACGCTGTCCTCGGCCTCGACGTCGCTGCTGCCGAAGGCGAGGTCGCGGCCGTCGAGCTCGCCGCCGAAGCGGTAGGAGACGGTCGGGGTGAGCTCGAAGCGGTGCCCGGTGCCGGCGGTGCCCGGATACTGGCCGAAGGCGGCGGTGGCGGCAGCGAGCAACAGGACGAGGGGGACGAGAATGCGCGGTCTCAAGGGAGTTCCTCCTTCTGGATCGGATCGCGGCGGGCGGCCGGTTCCAGCGGCTCCGCCCTCGGAAGCATACGAGCAAGACCGGTGCCGGTTCCGGAGACCCGGAATCGGCCCCTACAGTCCTCCGCCGGGGACGCCTCCGTCCCCTCCGCCCGCTTTCGGCTCCCCGCCCTCGCGCCGGCGGGTGCCGCCCGCTATGATCCCCCTCCCGGCGCCCCTGCGGCCCCGGGCCACTCCCGATGTGCTCCCCCACCCCGATCGAGGACCGCCGCCACCCCGACCGCCGCAAGCTCGAGATCCGCTGCTCCGACGGCCACCGCTCCGACTACCCGTACGACGAGCTGCGCGGCTACTGCCCCTGCGCCAGCTGCCAGGGGCACGCCCCCGCCGAGCTCGTCTTCCACCCCCCGCAGCACCCGGTCGAGCCGCTCGACATCCGGCCGGTGGGCAACTACGCCCTCACCTTCCGGTGGTCCGACGGCCACGCCACCGGCATCTACCGCTTCGACCTCCTGCGGGCGCTCTGCCCGTGTCCGGCCTGCCGGCCGGCCGGAGGTCCCGACCCGAAGGAGCTACCGACCCGATGAGCCCCGTTCTCCTCCTCGCCGCCGCCCTGCTGCTCAACGACACCCCGGTCGCGGAGCCCGCCGCCACCGCCCCCAAGGTCCGCTTCGAGACCAGCAGGGGGGCGTTCGTCCTCCAGCTCGACGCCGCCAAGGCGCCGAAGACGGTCGAGAACTTCCTCGCCTACGTGCGGGACGGCCACTACGACGGCACCGTCTTCCACCGCGTGATCCCCGGCTTCATGATCCAGGGGGGCGGCTTCGACGCCGAGATGAAGCAGAAGGCGACCCGCGCCGCGGTCGAGAACGAGGCTGACAACGGGCTGAAGAACGCCCGCGGCACGGTGGCGATGGCGCGCACCAACGACCCCCACAGCGCCACCGCGCAGTTCTTCGTGAACCTGGTCGACAACGGTTTCCTCGACTACCGCGGCAAGACGCCCCAGGGCTGGGGCTACGCGGTCTTCGGCAAGGTGGTCGAGGGGATGGAGGCGGTGGACGCCATCGCCCAGGTCGCGACCGGCAACCGCGGCCCGCACCAGAACGTCCCCGTCGAGCCGGTCACGATCCAGAAGGCGACGATCCTCCCCTGAGCCCCGCGCTCCCGCGACGGGAGCACCGCCGGACGGCGAGAGGCCCGGCGGCTGCCGGGCCTCTTCGTCTCCGGTCCCGCCG
>JAHDVN010000063.1:6418-13524 GCA_023384635.1 Thermoanaerobaculia bacterium | reverse complement strand
CTCGCTGCGAGCCCCGCGCTCCGCGCCCTGGCGCCGCTCGCCGTCCTGGCCGTGGCCTCGGCGCTCCTCTCGCCGCACCCGGCCCACGTGGCGCGCACGCTGCCGCTTCTCCTCACCGCGCTCGCCGCGACCGCCGCCTGGAGCGCGGGTTTCGGCGAGCGCGAGCTGCGGCGGCTGCTCGACCTCGCGATCTGGCCCGCCACCGCCCTCGCCGCGCTCGGGCTGGCCCAGGCGCTCGGCCTCTTCCAGCCGTTCGCCTTCGAGGAGCGCTCCGCCGCGCGCCTCGAGGTCACCTCGCTCGCGGGCAACGTCGGCGACCTCGGCGCTGCCCTCGTGCTCCCCCTGCTGCTCTCGCAGGTCGCACTCTTCGCGGCGCCGACGCCGCGGCGGCGGGCGCTCGCGCTCGGCCCGCTGGCGCTCCTCGCCGGGGCGCTCGCGGCGCGCCAGCCGCGGCGGCCGGAAGTCTCGCGCTCTGGGCGGGGCTCCTGCCCCGCCGCCGCCTGCTGCCGGCGGCGCTGGCGCTCCTCGCCGCCGGCGGCATGGTCGTGGCGCTCGCGGCGCCGGTCCGTGAGCGGGTGGTGGCGAAGGCGCGGGACGCCCTCTCCGGCGACGCGAACCGCCTCCTCACCGGGCGTCTCGACGGCTGGCGGGCCGCCGTCTGGATGGCCTCCGAGCGGCCGCACGCGGGGGTCGGGCCGGGGGCGTTCGCCGCCGCCTTCGTGCCCGCCAAGCTGGCCCTCCTCGACCGCGGCGCCGCCTTCTTCCGCGAGCAGACGAACCCGGTCTTCGCCAACGCCCACAACGAGCTGCTGGAGGTGGGGGCGGAGCTCGGCCTGCCCGGCCTCGCCGCGCTCGCCTGGGGCGGCTCGGTCCTCCTCGGCCGGCTGCGGCGCCGGCGCTGGGAGGGGGGCGACCGCGCGCTCGCCGGCGCGGCGCTCGTGGCCCTCGCGGTGCTGGCCCTCTTCCACTTCCCGTTCCGGCTGGCGCTCACCGGCTCCCCGGCGGCGCTCCTCCTCGCCTGGGTGCTCGGCGATCCGGATCGCGAGGAGCCGGGAACGGTGTCGCGGGGCCGCGCCCGCGCCGCCGCGCTCGGCCTCGCCCTCCTCTTCGCCCTCGCGCTCTGGCCGGCGGCGGGGCGGCTCGCCGCCAGCCGCCTGGTGCGCGCCGCCGAGACGCGGACGCTCACGGCGGTGCGCGCCGGGCTCGACCCCGCGGCCCGCCGGCTGCTCGAGGGGAACGTCGCGATGCTCGACGACGCGATCCGGAAGGACCCGGCCGCGATCTCCGCCCGCGTGGCGCTCGGCGCGCAGCATCTGCTGCTCGGCCACGCGGAGAGCGCGATCGCGGCCGCGGCCGGAGATCTACCTCAACCTGGCCCGGGCGCAGCGGCTCGCCGGGCGGGACGAGGAGGCGCGCGCCGAGCTCGCGACGGCGCTGCGGCTCGCCCCCCACCTCGCGACCCAGATCCCCTCCGAGTGAGGCGCGGACGCCGCGCCGGGCTCAGACGCCGCGCGAGGTGAGGACGATCTTGGCGGTGCGGAAGAGGATCGAGAGGTCGAGCGAGAGGCTCCAGTTGGCGAGGTAGGCGAGGTCGTAGCGCAGCTTGTTCTGCGGCGAGGAGTCGTACTCGCCGTTGACTTGCGCCAGGCCGGTCAAGCCCGGGGGGACCAGGAAGCGCTCGGCGTAGCCCGGTACCTCGTCGAGATAGCGCGCCACGAAACCGGGCCGCTCGGGGCGCGGTCCCACCAGGCTCATCTCGCCGCAGAGCACGTTCCAGAGCTGCGGCAGCTCGTCGAGGCGGGTGCGCCGCAGGAAGCCGCCGACCGGGGTGAGGCGCGGGTCGCCGGGGGTGGCGAGCACCTCGCCGGTCTCCCGCTCGGCCCCCTCGACCATGGTGCGGAGCTTGACCAGGGAGAACGGCTCGAGCCCCCGGCCGACCCGCTCCTGGCGGTAGAGGACCGGCCCCTTCGAGCTCCAGCGCACGGCGAGCGCGGCCGCCGCGAGGAGGGGGAGCGCGGCGATCCCCAGGAGGCTCCCGGCGGCGAGGTCGAAGGCGCGCTTGACCGGCAGGCGCAGCCGCCACTCCTCCGGCCGCACGACCTCGATCAGCGGCAGGTCGTGCACCCAGCGGTAGCGCATCCGCCCGATCAGGCTGTCGAAGGGGCCGGGGAGGAGGAGCACTGCGCCGCGCCGCCGGGAAGCGCGGGTGAGGTGCCCGACCCAGGCGGTGCGCCACGGCTCGGCCTCGGCGGCGAAGACCAGATCGTCGATCTCACCCGCCTCGAGCAGCCGGCAGACCCCGTCGAGGCCCCCGAGCTCCGGCCCCAGCGCCGCCTCCGCCCCGCCGCTCCCGCCTTCCCCGCCCTCCCCTTCTTCGTCGCTCGGGGCGCGGACGTGCCCTGCCACCGAGAGACCGTGGTAGCGGTGCTGGGCGATCGTCCGCGCCAGCTCGCGCGCCGCCGGGCCGGTACCGACCACCGCCACCCGCCGCGCCGGCGGCCGGTCGAGCCGCTGTACCGCCCACCTCCATACGTAGAGGGCGGCGGCGGCGAGCGCCAGATGGAGGAGGAGCACCGAGCGCGGGAACGGGCGGTCGAGGAGGAAGAAGTAGGTGACGAGGCCCGCCCCCTGGAGGGCCGCCGCGAGGAGCAGGCGCCGGGCCAGCTCCAGGCGCGGCAGCGGTCGCGCGGCCTCGTAGAAGCCCGTCAGCGCCATCGCCACGGCGAGCGCCAGCAGCACGGGCAGCGTCGCCTCGCGCACCAGCTCGGCGTTGGCCCGCGGGAGCGGCCGCTCGGTGAGCGGGAGCTGGAAGCGGATGCGCAGGGCGGTCGCGGCGGCCAGCGCGGCCCAGCCGAGGGCGAGGTCCACCGGCAGCCGGAGCCGGCGCAGCAGGGCGAGACCGAGGCGGCGGCGCACGAGGGGACTCTACCCGAGGCGGCCGCAGGGGGCGGCGCCCGGTTTGACGCCTCGCGCGCGCTGGCATACCGTCTCCCTCCGCCGCGCCGCCTTGCCGGCCCCCCGAGACGATGAAGGTCACCGAGCACCTCGCCCGCGCCTCCGAGCCGCTGCTGAGCTTCGAGATCATCCCGCCGCTGCGCGGCGGCAACGTGCAGAGCCTGCTCGCGCTGATCGACGACCTGCAGCCGTACCGGCCGCCCTTCATCGACATCACGAGCCACGCCGCCGAGGTCGTCTACGAGGAGACGCCGCAGGGGATCCAGCGCCGCGTCAAGCGCAAGCGGCCGGGAACGCTCGGGGTCTGCGCGCTGATCCAGAACAAGTACCGGATCGACGCCGTGCCGCACGTGCTCTGCACCGGCTTCACGCGCGAGGAGACCGAGGACTTCCTGATCGAGCTGCGCTACCTCGGCATCGACAACGTGCTCGCGGTGCGCGGCGACGAGAGCGGCTACCAGAAGCCGCTCGCGCACGGGCGCAGCGCCAACCGCTACGCCGCGGACCTGGTGCGGCAGATCGGGGCGATGAACCGCGGCCGCTACCTCGCCGAGGACCTGCTCGACGCCCACCCCTCGAGCTTCTGCGTCGGCGTCGCCGGATACCCGGAGAAGCACTTCGAGGCCCCGAACCCGACCGCCGACCTGCGCCATCTCAAGGCCAAGGTGGAAGCCGGCGCCGAGTACGTGGTAACCCAGATGTTCTTCGACAACCGGCGCTACTTCGCCTTCGTCGACGCCTGCCGCGCGGCGGGGATCGAGGTGCCGATCATCCCGGGATTGAAGGTGCTCACCAGCCGCAAGCACCTGACCTCGATCCCGCGCAACTTCTACGTCGACATCCCGGCCGAGCTCGCCGACGAGATCGCCGCCGCCGACGATGCCCAGGTCGCGGACGTCGGCGCGCTCTGGACGGTGCGCCAGACCGAGGAGCTGCTCGCGGCCGGCGTGCCGGCGGTGCACTTCTACGTCATGCAGAGCAGCCACGCGATCCGGAAGGTGATGGCGCGGCTGCCGGGCGGATTCGCCGGGCGTTGACACCCCGCCGCCGGCGCCGCTAGTCTGCGCCTGCATTCGGAGCGGCCCGGCGTTGCGACCGGGCACGGCAACCTGGGGCGGACACCCAAGGTGCCCTCCCCCTCCAGCGAGGGGGGATGCGGCCGGGACCCTCGCGGTCCCGGCAACGAACTGTCCGGAGCGCCCGACCCGCTTCCGAGTGCACCGACGGAGGCGGGTTTTTCGTTGGCCCGCCCGGAGAGAGGGAGAGATGACGATCCCCGCGCAGGAGGGCTTCGCGGTCCCCGCCGCCCCCGCCGATCTCGAGGAGCGGACGGGCGCGCTCCTCGCCGCCTTCGAGGAGCGGATCCTGGTCATGGACGGCGCCACCGGTACGGCGCTCCAGGGCACTCCGCTCGCGGCCACGGACTTCGGCGGCCCCGAGCTCGAGGGGTGCAACGAGAACCTCTGCGCGGTGCGCCCCGACGTGGTGCTCGGCCTCCACCGCCACTACCTCGCGGCGGGCGCCGACGTCGTCGAGACGAACTCGTTCGGCGCCACGCCGCTGGTGCTCGCCGAGTACGGCCTCGCCCACCGCGCCTTCGACCTCAACCGCCGGGCCGCGGCGCTGGCGCGCCAGGCGGCCGCGGAGCTCGACGCGCCGGGGCGCCCGCGCTTCGTCTGCGGCGACCTCGGGCCGACCACCAAGGCGATCTCGGTGACCGGCGGCATCGGCTTCGAGGAGCTCGCCGCCCACTACCGGATCCAGGCCCTCGGCCTCATGGCCGGCGGCGCCGACTACCTGCTGCTCGAGACCTGCCAGGACACGCGCAACGTGAAAGCCGGCCTCATCGGCATCGAGGCGGCGTTCGCGGAGGCCGGCTGGCGGCTGCCGGTGGCGGTCTCGGCGACGATCGAGGCGACCGGGACGATGCTCGCCGGCCAGGACGCCGAGGCGCTCGCGGTCTCGCTCGCCCACGCCGACCTGCTCTACCTCGGCCTCAACTGCGCCACCGGCCCCGAGCTGATGGCCGACCACCTGCGCACCCTCTCGGCGCTCTGCCGCTGCCGCGTCGCCTGCGTCCCGAACGCCGGCCTGCCCGACGAGGAGGGGCGCTACCGGGAGAGCCCGGAGGACTTCCGCCGCGTCTTCGGCCGCTTTCTCGACGAGGGGTGGCTCAACCTGGTCGGCGGCTGCTGCGGCACCACCGACGCCCACATCGCCGCGCTCGCCGGCCTCGTCGCCGGACGCCGCCCGCGGCCGCTGCCGCACCACCGGCGCGCCTTCGTCTCGGGGATCGAGGCGGTCGAGCTCACGCCGGAGGCGCGGCCGCTGCTGGTCGGCGAGCGCACCAACGTGCTCGGCTCGCGCCGCTTCCGGGAGCTCGTCGTGGCCGGCGACTTCGAGGGCGCGGCCGAGATCGGGCGCGCCCAGGTGCGCGCCGGCGCCCAGGTGCTCGACGTCTGCCTCCAGGACCCGGACCGCGACGAGCGCGGCGACGTCGAGGCGTTCCTCGCGCGGCTGGTGCGGGTGGTCAAGGCGCCGCTGATGATCGACTCGACCGACCCGGAAGTGATGGAGCGCGCGCTCGCCTGGTGCCAGGGCAAGGCGATCCTCAACTCGGTCAACCTCGAGGACGGGCCCGGGCGCGTGGCGCGGGTAGCGGCGCTGGCGCGGCGCTGCGGCGCCGCCCTGGTGGTCGGCCTCATCGACGAGCAGGGGATGGCGGTCGGCCTCGAGCGCAAGCTCGAGGTCGCGCGGCGCAGCTACGACCTGCTCACCGGGGAGCTCGGGATTCCCCCCGAGGATCTCTGGTTCGACCCCCTCGTCTTCCCCTGCGGCACCGGCGACGAGGCGTACCTCGGCGCGGCGGCGGCGACGCTCGCGGCGGTCGGCCGGATCGGCGAGGAGCTGCCCTTCGCCAGGACCGTGCTCGGCATCTCGAACGTCTCCTTCGGCCTCCCGCCAGCGGGGCGCGAGGTGCTCAACTCGGTCTTCCTCTTCCACGCCACGCAGGCGGGCCTCGACGCCGCGATCGTCAACAGCGAGCGCCTCGCGCGCTACGCCGAGATCCCGCCCGGGGAGCGGGCGCTCGCCGAGGCGCTGCTCTTCGTCGCTCCCGGCGACCGCGCGGCCGGGGAGGCGGCGGTCGCCGCCTTCACCGCACACTTCCGCGACCGCAGGGCGGGGGCGACGGCGCGGCCGCGCGCCGAGCTGCCACTCGCCGAGCGCCTGACGCGCGCGGTCGTCGAAGGGTCCAAGGTCGGCCTGGAGGAGGATCTCGCCGCGGCGCTGGCGGACCCCCGCTGGCCGGACCCGCTCGAGATCGTCAACGGCCCGCTGCTCGCCGGCATGGCCGAGGTGGGGAGACTCTTCAACGAGAACCAGCTGATCGTCGCCGAGGTCCTGCAGTCGGCCGAGGTGATGAAGGCGGCGGTCTCCTTCCTCGAGCCACACATGGAGCGTGCCGGCGGCGCCGGCCGCGGCCGGGTGCTGCTCGCCACCGTCAAGGGCGACGTCCACGACATCGGCAAGAACCTGGTCGAGATCGTGCTCGCCAACAACGGCTTCGAGGTCGTGAACCTCGGCATCAAGGTCCCCTCCGAGGCGCTGATCCAGGCGGTGCGCGAGCACCGGCCCGACCTCCTCGGCCTCTCCGGCCTGCTGGTGAAGAGCGCCCACCAGATGGTCGCCACCGCCGCCGACCTCGCGGCGGAGGGGATCGCGGTGCCGCTGCTGGTGGGTGGCGCGGCGCTCACCCGGCGCTTCACCCACCAGCGGATCGCCCCCGCCTACGGCGCCTTCTGCACCTACGCCCGCGACGCCATGCACGGCCTCGCGCTCGCCGAGCGGCTGCTCGACCCGGCGAAGCGGCCGGCGCTCGAGGAGGAGATCGCGGCGCGCGCCGCCGCCGGCCGCGCGGCGGCCGGCGAGCGCCCCGACGCCGCGTTCGCCGTCGCGGCGGGGCCGCGCCGCAGCCCGGTGCGCCGGGACCTCGCGCCGCCACCGCCGCCCGACCTCGCGCGGCACGTCGAGACGCTCGACCTCGACGCCGTCTGGGCCGAGCTCAACCCGCAGATGCTCTTCGGCAAGCACCTCGGCCTGCGCGGGCCGGTGGCGCGCCACGCCGCGGCGGGCGACGAGAAGTACCGCAA
>JAHDVN010000063.1:0-6408 GCA_023384635.1 Thermoanaerobaculia bacterium | reverse complement strand
CTGGTCGCGGAGCTGCAGGCGTTCGCGCGCGGCGGCGGCCTGCGGGCGCGAGCCGTCTGGCGCTTCTTCCCGGCGCGCGCCGAAGGGGAGCGGCTGGTCCTCCTCGACCCGGAGAGCGGCGCCGTCGCAGCGGCCTGGGAGCTGCCGCGGCAGGCGGGGGCCGACGGCCTCTGCCTCGCCGACTACGTGCTCGACGGCGATCACGTCGCGCTCCTCGTGACCACCGCCGGCACCGGGGTGCGGGAGGTCGTCGAGGAGTGGAAGCAGCGCGGCGACTACCTCCGCAGCCACGCCTTCGCGGCGCTGGCGCTCGAGACCGCCGAGGCGGCGGCCGAGCACCTGCACGCGAAGCTCCGCGCCCTCTGGGGCTTCCCCGATCCCCCGGAGACGGTGGCGGCCGACCGCCAGCAGGCGCGCTACCGCGGCAAGCGCTACAGCTTCGGCTACCCGGCCTGCCCCGACCTGGCCGGCCAGCGCGCCCTCTTCGCGGCCCTCGCGCCGGAGGAGATCGGCGTCACCCTGACCGACGGCGACATGATGGAGCCCGAGGCCTCGGTCTCGGCCCTCGTCTTCCACCACCCGGAGGCGCGATACTTCGGGGTGTGAGCCCGGCGGCCCCACCCTCCCCCGGAGGGATCGTGCTCGCGCTCGGCGGCGGCGGCGCCCGCGGCGTCGCCCACCTCGGCGTGCTCGAGGTGCTCGAGCGCGAACGGATCCCGGTCGCCGGCCTCGCCGGCACCAGCATGGGCGGGCTGCTCGGCGCCCTCTGGGCGGCGGGGGTGCCGCTCGAGCGCGTCGAGGACGAGCTGCGCCGGATCGCCGAGCCGCTCGAGCTGCTCCGGCTCGTCGACCTCGGGCTCTCGGCGAGCGGCCTCTCGGTGCGCGGCGTGAAGCTCTACGACCTCCTGACCGACCTGCTCGGCGGCGACGTCCGGTTCGAGGACTTGCCGCTGCCGCTGGCGCTCACCGCCGCCGACCTCGCGAGCGGCCGGCCCGTGCTCCTGCGCCACGGTCCGCTCGCCGAGGCGGTGCGGGCGACGGTCTCGCTGCCCGGCCTCTTCCAGCCGTTCGCGCACGAGGGGCTGCGGCTGATCGACGGCGGCATCCTCGACAACCTGCCGGTGGAGGCGGCGCGCGCGCTCGCCGCGCGGCCGGTGGTGGCGGTCGACGTGCTGCCCCGCTTCCGTGCCAACGCCCCGGGCGCCGAGCCGGTGGCACCGCCGCTCCAGCCGGAGCGGGTGCCGCAGTTCCTCCAGGAGCTGGCGCACGTGGCGCTGATGATGGTCGCGGAGATGACCGAGCTGCGGCTCGCCGCCTGCCCGGCCGACCTGGTACTGCGCCCCGAGATCCCGGCAGAGGTTTCGCTGCTGACCAGCTTCCACCGCGTCGACGAGCTCCTGCTCGCCGGCGCCGCGGCGGCGGAAGCGGCGCTGCCGCGCCTCGAGGAGCTCGCCTCAGGCGGGGGACAGTTTACTTATTGCCCTCGCTGCTCCGTTCGGTCCAGCGTTCGCGCAGCAATGAGTAAACTGTCACCCGCCCACCGTCCGCCTCGCGTCTCTACTCCACCCGCGCGCGGCGGGAAACGAGGTAGACCCAGATCCCCAGGGCGGCGAAGAGGGCGAGCCCCAGCCAGTTCGACCACGCCGCGAGGAGCGCGCCGAAGCCGCCGAGCGCGGTGAGGTCGGGGATCAGCGTCCGCCCCGTCGAGTCCTCGAAGAAGCGCAGCAGCGCCGTGAAGACCCCGATCAGCGCCCCGCCGGCGATGAAGCCGGAGGCGATCAGCGTCCCCTTCTCGTGGCGGGCCTTCGAGAGCTTCGCCTCGCCGGTCGAGTGCTGCACGAACCAGCCGGCCGCGGCGCCGACCACGAGCGGCGAGTTCAAGTCCATCGGCAGGTACATGCCGAGCGCGAAGGCGAGCCCAGAGACCTTGCACATCTCCGCCGCCACCGCGAAGACGGCGCCGATCGCGTAGAGGAACCAGGGGGCGCCGCTCTCCCCCATCACGCCGCGCAGCACCGCCGCCATGGCGTTGGGCTGCGGCGCCGGCAGCGGGTTGAGGTGCTCGGGCGAGGGGGCGAAGCCGTAGACGTGCGCCATGAGCAGGATCACCGCCGTGGTCGCCGCCGAGGCCACCGCCGCGCCGAGCAGGTTCGAGATCTCGATCTTGCGCGGCGTGGCGCCGAGCCAGTAGCCGATCTTGTACTGCGTCACCAGCGAGCCGCTCATCGAGAGCGCGGTGCAGACCACACCGCCGATGAGCAGCGTCTGCAGCATCCCGTCGGCGCCCGAGAGGCCCAGCGAGGCGAGCGCCACCGCGGTGACGATGAGGGTGGTCAGGGTCATTCCCGAGATCGGGGTGATCGAGATCATCGCGATCGCCCAGGCCGAGACCGAGGCGAAGAGGAAGGCGATGACCAGCGTCATCAGGGTCGAGACGAGGGCGAGCCGGGAGGCGCCGTCGACCCCGGCCAGCACCGAGAAGCGGAAGTAGGCGAGGATCGCGAGCCCGACCGCCGTCACCCCCATGAGCACCGCCGACATCGGCAGCGAGTGGTCGGTGCGCGACGCCTCGGCCTTCGCCCCCTGGCCGCGCACCAGGCGCGCCACCTCGCCGAACGCCTGCCGGGTCGCCTGCACGATCACCGGCGACATCTTGAGGATCGAGATCACCCCGGCGGCGAAGATGCCGCCGATGCCGATCGGCCGCACGTAGTCGAAGAAGATCTGGCGCGCCGGCATCTCGGAGAGCGGCAGCACGGCGCCGAGGATCGGCTCCGGGATGAAGCGGCCGAGCCAGCCGAAGAGCGGCACCAGCACCAGGAACGAGACCATCGAGCCGGCGAGAATGATCGAGGCGTAGCGGATCCCCATGATGTAGCCGAGCCCGAAGACCGCGGCCGAGGTGTTCATGGTGAAGACCGCCTTCGTGCGCTCCGTGAACTGCGAGAGCGCCTGGATCGCCCCGGTCGAGAAGACCTCAGCCCAGCCGCGCATCGCCGGGCCGACGAAGTCGAAGAGGGCGGCCAGGCCCGCCGAGTAGGAGAGCACCTTGGCGCTCTCCCCGCCCCGCTTGCCGGCCACCAGGATCTCCGTCGTCGCCCGCGCCTCGGGGAAGGGGAGCTTGCCGTGCAGGTCGCGCGTGAAGTAGCGCCGGAACGGGGCGAGGAGGAAGACGCCGAGCACCGCGCCGAGCAGCGGCACGAGGAAGATCTGCCAGAACGACGAGCGCCCCTCGAGCCCCAGGATGTAGATCGCCGGCATGGTGAAGACCGAGCCGCCGGCGACGATCCCCGAGGTGGCGCCGATCGCCAGCACGTTCACGTTCTCGAGCAGGCTCGAGGCGTGCGACTTCATCACCTTCACCGCGAGGACCGAGAAGCCGACGGCGAGGATCGAGATCGGGATCGCCGACTCGATCCCCTGCCCGAGCTTCAGCGCGATGTAGGTCGCGGCGGCCGAGAAGACGATCGACCAGAAGATCCCCTGGAGCACCGAGCGCAGCGTCACCTCGGGGGCGCGCGCCCCGTCGGGGATCACCGGCTCGTAGCGCTCGCCGGGGGCGAGCTCGCGGAAGGCGTTGTCGGGCAGCTGGACGTCGTCGAGGGCGGGGGCGGGAGAGGCGGGCTCGGTCGGCATGGAGGCGATTCTAGCCCCGTGCCGGCCCGGCCCGCCGCCGTTCCTACCGGCTCTCGATCCGCAGCTCGTGCCCCCCCGAGTAGGCCGTGAACTCCGGCGCGTACATCGACTGCACGGTGGCCGGGCCGGCCCGGAAGACGCCGGCGGTGGCGGCCCGGAGCCGGTACTTCAGGGTGTACTCGCCGGCCGGGAGGGCCTCGAAGAAGAAGTTCGCCCCGCTGTCGCGGACCTCCTCGTAGCGGGCCACCCCGAGGTCGTAGCGCCAGCCCGACTCGCTGCGGTCCGGCTCGAGGCCGGCGGGCCGGGGGTCGCGCAGGTGGACGTACTCGGCGGGCATCCGGCTCGCGAGCGCGAGGTGGACCTCGATCTCGTCGCCCACCGCGAGCGGGCTCCCCGCGGCGAGCGGCACGAGCACCGGTTCGCCCTCCTGCCGGAGGCGCCGGAAGTAGCTCCGCTCGACCGCGAAGAGGTCGCCGCGCCCCTCGGCCGGCGGCCGCTCGGTCGAGAAGTGCCAGGTGGCGGAGGCGAAGGCGAGGCCGGGCGTCTCCTTGGCCACCTCGACGGTCGGCTCCCCGGCCGCCGCGAGCTGTGCCCCGGGGACGATCAGCCGCGCCTCCTTGCCTGTGAACCGCTCCGGGAGGAAGACGAACCGCTCCTCGCGGCCGGCGACGGCGACGCCGATCTCCTCGCGCCGCGCGATCCCGCCCTCCCGCTCCAGGTACTCGGCCACCGACCAGAGCACCTCGGCGGTGGCACGGGTCGACTTCCAGTGGTTGAGCTGGCGGTTCAGGAAGAGCCACTGCACGAGGCCGTGGCGGCGCGGCTCGTCCGGGGTCACCTCCAGCACCGCCCGCAGCGCCCAGGCGTGGGTCTCGATCGTGTCCCGGTACCAGAGCCAGGAGCGCTCCTCGGGGCGCCAGAAGGTCCCCTCGTCGCGGGTCGTCACCGCCGAGTCGAGGACGCTCGCGAGCACCCGCTCCGCGTCGTCCCCCCGCTCCATCCGCGCCAGCGCCATCGCCAGCATCAGCTTGGTCATCGGCGCGTGCTCGCGCCACTTCGCGAAGGAGCGGTCGAGGATCTCGCGCCGCTCGGCCGCGGTGAGCGCCGCGCCGGCCCACTCCGTGTCGGGGTACGAGCTCGCGACGAAGGCGAGGAAGGTGAGGTACTCGTGGCAGCAGCCATCCCCGCGGCGCAGGTCGGCGAGCCAGTGTGTGCGGAAGTCTTCGGCCAGGTACGCCCAGCCCCGCTGCACCATCTCCCGCGGCACCTCGACGCCCATCGTCGCCGCCTTGGCGAAGCCGTACATCAGGTAGAGCGTCATGTACGGCGACGGCGGACCACCCGGGAACCAGGGGAACGCCCCGGAGGGGAGCTGCGCGCGCTCGAGGCGGGCGATCGCCTCCTCGCGCCCGGAGCGCGCGACCTCGGGGTCGAGGAGCCGCAGCCACGCGACCTCCCCTTCGCGTCCCCCCCGCGCCATGGCGAGCCACGGCGTCTCCTCGAGCGCCATCCGCCGGTTCGGGTCGTCCAGGTTCCACGCCTCGAGCGGGGTCTCGCGACGAGCGAGCTCGCGCCCCATCGCCGCGAGCTCGGGGTGGCGGCGGAAGAGGGCGTCGAGGAGGCCGCTCGCCAGGAAGCGGTTGAGCGTCTGCTCGGTGCACTCGTACGGGTAGTCGGCGAGGTAGGGCAGCGCGGCGAGCAGCCCGTAGAAGAGCTGCCCGTCGATCGTGACCACGAGCCGGTCGTCGATCCGCGTCGGGTCCTCCGCGCGCAGGTCGGGGAAGTCGAGCGCGCGCCGCTCGGCACCGGAGAGCGCGGCGAAGCGCGACTGGGCGAGATGGACGCGGGCCGGCAGCAGCGGCAGCGCCCGCCGCTCGCCGTCGGCAAACGCCCCGGCGCGGGCGGTGGCGGTGACCGCCACCGCCCCGAGCCGGCGCGGCGCCACGAGGCGGAAGGCGAGGTCGCTCCCCGCGCCGGGGGCGACCCGGAACGGCAGGCGCAGCGCCTCGGGCGCGAGGCCGAAGGCGGGGGCGAGATCCTCGCCGCTCTCCGGGTCCGCGAGCGCGAACTCGAGCTCGCCGGCGAGCTCCTCCGCGGCGGCGTTCTGCACCAGCACGCGCACCACCGCCTCGTCCCCCTCGCGCAGGAACCGGGGCAGGTACGGCCGCACCATCAGCTCCTTGGCCGTCCGCACCTCGGCCTCGAGCGCCCCGCTCGCGAGGTCGCGGCCGAGCGCGCGGAGCCAGAAGCGCCAGGCGGTGAGCGACTCCGGGACGGTGAACTCGATCGCCACGCTGCCGTCCTCGGCGGTCAGCAGATGCGGCAGGAAGAAGGCAGTCTCGGAGAAGTCCTGCCGCGGCGGCGCGGCGGGCGCGAGCGCCTCTTCCCCACCCGGCCCGGTCGCCACGATCTCCTCCGACGGCGCCGCCTCGGCGGCTGGCGGGGGCGGCGCGGCCATCCTCTGCGGTGCCATCCCCTCGGCCGTCCCGCGGTCGGCCTTCGCGATCGCGTACATGACCCCGCGGTCTCCGGGCCCGCCGATCCCGTAGCCGGAGAGCGACGTCAGGCGGTCCGGCTCGAAGGCCGGCGGCGCGGGGATCCGCACCCAGCCCTCCTCCCAGGTCCAGGCCGGTCCGGCCGCGCCGAGCGACACCTGCCAGGCCGGCGCCGCGGCCCGGCGCGGCAGGAGAGCGAATGGGTCGGGGGGCGAGAACGACCGGAAGGCGTCGAGGGAGCGGTCGTACATCGCGGCCAGCAGCTCCGCGGCGCCCG
>JAHDVN010000532.1 GCA_023384635.1 Thermoanaerobaculia bacterium | reverse complement strand
TTTAATATTCTGTTGGCGTATTTATCCAAACAGAGCAGTTTTTTTTCAACGTTCTATGGCTTATCCATCCTGATGCTAGGAATATTTTTTTTGGTAGCGGACAGAACGCCAATCAGAGTTATCTATATTTGCGGTTATGTGGTTGGAGCAGAATTGATCTGGCGTTCAACGGGAGCCAGTATATTTTATGAATTCGCAAAATACGCAATTGTTTTTCTGTTGTCGCTAAGTTTGCTCAGATTTGATTTATTGAAACAAGCAATAAAGTGGCCGATACTATATTTTTTATTATTGATGCCGTCCGTTTTTTTAATGCCTTTTTTTGACCGAGAGTCTATTGCCAGTTGGTTGAGTGGTCCTCTTTTGTTGGCGGTTTCAACTGTTTTTTTAGTTCCGTATCTTTGACACATATCCAGACAAAAAAATTGCTGATCATGATTATTGCGCCGACAATCGGGGTTGCATCTCTTGCCATAGTTAGCATTTTATCTGCCTCGAACCTTGAGTTTACGACACAAACGAACTTTACGACTGCGGGAGGATCCCTGCCCGTGCAGGTATCATTGCAGCTGGCTTTTGGAGCAGTGTTGGCTTCTTATTACTTAATTACTGAAAAAAGAACGCGCTTGATGGTTCCTTTAATGCTTTTGATTGCGATTTGGCTGATTTCCCAATCTATTTTTACCTTTTCCCGTAGTGGTTTGTATACCGCAGGGGTGACTTTGCTCGCTTTTTTTCTTGTTCATTTGAAACAAAATCGTCAACGGATTCGATTAATTTTATTTGGCGCGGTCCTTGTCTTAATTATGGGTTATATCATATTTCCGTATATGGATGATTTTACGGATGGCGTTTTGTTAGCAAGATACATGGAAATTGATTCTACGGGAAGGGATGCGCTTGCTAATATTGATATTCAGGTATTTATAAACCATCCGTGGTTTGGAGTTGGATTGGGCCAATCTGTCATATATCATATTGGAGCCGGTCATCTTGGCACGGCTCATACGGAATACACTCGTATGCTGGCAGAGCATGGAATTTTTGGACTTTTTTCCTTGTTGATTATGTTAGGACTGGCAGGGAAACAAATTTTCATCAAAACATCGCCCGATACTAGGAGCTTTAATATTCTTATGATTGTTTGGGCGTTAGTGTATATGACAAGTATCGCGCTGCGGACCGCAGCGCCTGGATTTGCATTCGGTTTAGGATCTTTAGTAATATCATCCGATAATGTGGTTGATAACGAAGCAAAAAAAATACCTGTTTTGCATCTTCTGTCAAATGTATTCTAGGATTTATCACGCATCGAAAACGCTACTACCATTGAATGAATTTTTGAATGAATACGCTATAGTTTGATTCGATATGGCCATAAAGACAGGCGTTTTACATATTATAGATAGTCTTACGGTTGCTGGCGCAGAGCATGTGGCTGTGACGCTTGCGAACAACTTGCCTCAAGAAAGCTATCGTGCATATTTGTGCGCTTCTCGCAAGTCAGGCCCTCTCCAGAAGCGCCTTCGACCACATGTTGTCTTTTTTGATTTACGCCGTAGAGGACGCTTTGATTTCTTCGCGATAATGAGACTGTCTAATTTTGTACGCCGTGAGCGTATTCAGATCATTCACGCGCATTCCACTTCTCTCTTTTTAGGATCTCTTCTTTGTTTACTCAACCCGTCGCTCCGGCTTGTTTGGCATGATCATTATGGTTTTCATGAAAAGCAAACTCGCCCGGTTTTCCTATATA
>JAHDVN010000531.1 GCA_023384635.1 Thermoanaerobaculia bacterium | reverse complement strand
AACAACGGCTGTTCGACCAACATCACCGCCTCCTTCGCAGTTGCGGAGAGCTTCACGGTCACTTCGGTAGCGCTGGCGGTCAACATCAGCCACAGCGAGCGAGGGGATGTTCGAGGGATCCTGCAGCACCCCGATGGGACGGATCTCGTGGTGCTGGCGCAGGGCACCGACACAGACGACAACTACGACGTCCTGATCTCTTCGACTCGGGACGGTATCGGCTCCTTCCCGCTCGATGACGACGACGTCGATCCGGTTACCGAGCCCTACTACAGCCGCCTCGTCTATCTGGCGACGATCGACAGCACCTTCGCCGGGAAGTCGTCGAGCGGCACCTGGAGCCTGCGTCTCTGCGACCGGGACAACAACGGCGTCAACGGCACGCTCAACCGGGCGATGCTGATCCTGCAGAGCGGGGAGGCGCCGGCTTCGAGGTGTACCTCGACGATCGTCGCGTACGACTGGGGGAGCAACGGCAGCCTCGCGGCCTTCTCGAATGCGACGGTCGGCGATGTGACGATCTCGCAGGGCGCGACCGCCGATTTCGCGGGCACCGGCAGCACGGCCAACTTCCAGACCGTGACCTCCACCCAGGGCGCGCACACCGGCTACTACGCGATGTCGATGGATGCGACCGCCGTCGGTGGCACGCAGACGAACGAGGAGGTCGGCCAGCGGGTGACCTTCACCTTCTCCCCCCCCGTGGCCGATCTCCGCTTCTCGTTCCTGGATGTCGACACGAACAACACGGGATGGGAGGACCAGGTTTCCCTGGTTGCCGTGGACTCGGTGGGTGCAGCGGTGCGGTACGCAATGACACCGGTGGGAACGGTACAGCTCGCGGGGGACACCGCCGAAGGGGACACCTCGGTGGATCCCACCTCGACCGACGGCAACGTCGACTACGCGTTCGAAACCGGCGTCGCCTCGCTGACCATGACCTACACCCAGGGCAGCGCCCCGAACACCGAGAACGTCTTCATGATCATCGGCGTCAGCGACTTCGTCTTCTGCGCCTTCGACTTCGGGGACGCACCGGCGAGCTACGGGACGGCGCTGACGGACGACGGCGCGCGACACGTGCTCGGGCGGCGGACCCTCTGGCTGGGGGCAAACCCGCCGGACGGGGAGGCGGACGGGGCGCCCAGCGCGGCGGCTTCGGACGACGACACCACCCAGATCGGCGGCGTGAACGACGAGGACGGCGTGGCGTCGTTCCCCGCCTGCCCGCAGGACGGGAGCTACACGGTCTCCGTCACGGCGTCGAACTTCTCCGGCGCGGACGCGACGCTGGTCGGCTACCTCGACTGGGGGCGCGACGGCGCGTTCGATACCGGCGCCGACCGCTCGGCCTCGGTGAACGTGCCGAACGGCACCAGCAACGGCGTCTTCGCCGTGACCTGGTCGAGCGTGCCGGCGAACTGCGGCGGCACGGCGGCGACCTTCGCCCGCTTCCGCATCTCGACCGACGCCGCGAGTGTTCTCAGCCCCACCGGGCAGGCGCCGGACGGCGAGGTCGAGGACTACCAGATCGAGGAGGACACCCTCCCGGTGACGCTCGCGGCGTTCGAGAGCGCGCGCGAGGGGCGCGGCTGGCGGGTGGAGTGGTGGACGGCGGACGAGAGCCTGAACGCCGGCTTCCGGCTCTGGGGGATCGACGGGAGCGGGGCGCGGCTGCTGGTGGCGCGCGTGCCTTCGCAGGCGGGCGACAGCCTGGAGGCGCAGCGCTACGAGGTGCGCGTCGCGGGCGATTGGCGCGGCT
>JAHDVN010000062.1:4395-13586 GCA_023384635.1 Thermoanaerobaculia bacterium | reverse complement strand
GCGGCGGGACCGCCGATGCTCGCGATCGGCGTCGGTCTCCTGCGCGCGCTCCTCCTCGCGGGCGCGCTCCGGCGCGGCGCCTGGGGGCTCGGCGCGGGCTGCTCGACGGCGCGGCTCGCGCTCCTGCTCGCCGCGCTCGCCCCGGGGCTCCCCTGGCCCGCGCCGCTCGCCCTCGCGCTCGCCGGCGAGCTCGTCGACCGCGTCGCCTTCTACGCCGCGCTCGCGCCCGCGAGTCCCCGCGCGGTGATGGCGCGGCAGGTCGCCGCCGCGCGCTGAGGCCAGTGGCACCGAAGCGCGCCGAGCAGGGGCGCCGCGGCTGGATCGCGCGCGCGGTTGTGCGATAACTTGGCTCGATGCAGCGCGCTCCTTTCGAGCACGATCCGCTCTGGTACCAGGACGCCATCGTCTACCAGCTGCACGTCCGCGCCTTCCGCGACTCGACGGGCGACGGCATCGGCGACTTCCGCGGCCTCGCCGAGCAGCTCGACTACATCCGCGACCTCGGGGTGACGGCGGTCTGGCTGCTTCCGTTCTACCCCTCGCCGCTGCGCGACGACGGCTACGACATCGCCGACTACACCGAGGTCCACCCGAACTACGGCACGCTCGGGGATTTCCGCCACTTCCTGCGCGAGGCGCACGCGCGCGGCCTGCGCGTCGTCACCGAGCTGGTCCTCAACCACACCTCCGACCAGCACCCCTGGTTCCAGCGCGCGCGGCGGGCGCCCCCGGGGAGCGCGGCGCGGGACTTCTACGTCTGGAGCGACACCCCGGAGCGCTACCGCGAGGCGCGGGTCATCTTCAAGGACTTCGAGACCTCCAACTGGGCCTGGGATCCGGTGGCCGGCGCCTACTACTGGCACCGCTTCTACGCCCACCAACCGGACCTGAACTTCAACCACCCGCAGGTGCGCCGCGCGCTCTACAAGGCGATGGACTTCTGGTTCGGCATGGGGGTCGACGGCCTGCGCCTCGACGCGGTTCCCTACCTCCACGAGCGCGAGGGGACCGGGTGCGAGAACCTCCCCGAGACCCACGAGGAGCTCCGGCGGCTGCGCCGCCACGTCGACGAGAGCTTCCGCGGCCGCATGCTGCTCGCCGAGGCGAACCAGTGGCCGGAGGACGCGGTCGCCTACTTCGGCGACGGCGACGAGTGCCACATGGCGTTCCACTTCCCGCTGATGCCGCGGATGTTCATGGCGCTGCGCTCGGAGGACCGATTCCCGATCGTCGACATCCTCGACCAGACGCCGTCCATCCCCGACGGCTGCCAGTGGGCGCTCTTCCTGCGCAACCACGACGAGCTCACGCTCGAGATGGTGACCGACGAGGAGCGCGACTACATGTACCGCGTCTACGCGCACGAGCCGCGGGCGCGGATCAACCTCGGCATCCGCCGGCGCCTGGCGCCGCTGCTCGGCAACGACCGGCGCCGGATCGAGCTGCTCAACGGGCTGCTCTTCTCGCTGCCGGGCACGCCGGTCGTCTACTACGGCGACGAGATCGGGATGGGGGACAACATCCACCTCGGCGACCGCCACGGCGTGCGCACGCCGATGCAGTGGAGCGCCGACCGCAACGCCGGATTCTCGCGCGCCAACCCGCAGCGGCTCTACCTGCCGGTGAACATTGACCCCGGCTTCCACTACGAGGCGGTGAACGTCGAGGCGCAGCACGACAACCCCCATTCGCTCCTCTGGTGGATGCGGCGGGTGATCCGGCTGCGGCGGCGCTACCGCGCCTTCGGGCGCGGCAGCCTCGAGATCGTGCCGTGCGAGAACCGGCGGGTGCTCGCCTTCGTACGCCGCCACGGCGACGAGCGGATCCTGGTGGTCGCGAACCTCTCGCGCTACGCGCAGCACGCGGAGCTCGAGCTCCGCGACTTCGCCGGGCACGTGCCGGTCGAGCTCTTCGGCCACAACCCGTTCCCCGCCGTCGGCACCGGCCCCTACGCGCTCACCATTTCGCCGCACTCCTTCTTCTGGTTCGCGCTCGAGGCGCCGGCGCCGGTGGCGCTCGCCGCTGCGGCGAACGAGGACATTCCCGGCGGTCTCTCGACCTCCGGCCCCTGGCGCGACCTGCTCGCCGGCGCCGGGCGGGCACAGCTCGAGGAGCGCCTGCCGGCATTCCTCGGCCGCCAGCGCTGGTTCGGCGGCAAGTCGCGGCCGGTCACGCGCGCCGAGCTCGCCGACCGGATCCCGCTCGGCAACGGCGGTACCGACGCCGAGCTCGCGGTGGTGAAGGTCACCTACCGCGACAGCGACCCGGAGACCTACCTTCTCCCGCTCTGTTGGGTCCCCGCGGGCGAAGAGCCGCGGCCCGAGGCGGTGCTGGCACCGCTCGCCTGCGAGCGGGGCGCGGGCTTCCTGGTCGAGGGGTCGGCCGATTCCGCGGTGGCCCACGCCCTGCTCCAGGCCGTGGCCCGGCGGCGCCGGCTGAAGGGGGAGAAGGGGGAGCTCTCGGGGCTGCCGCTGCGCGCACTGCGCGAGCTCGGCGGACCGGAGCCCGAGGCGCTCGCGGCCGCGCCTCTCGGCGCCGAGCAGAGCAACAGCTCGACGCGCTTCGGCGACCGCCTGGTGCTCAAGCTCTTCCGCCGCATCGAGGAGGGGCCGCACCCGGACCTCGAAGTCGGGCAGTTCCTGGCCGAAGTCGCGCGCTTCCCGCACGTGCCGCCGGTCGCGGGCTCGCTCGAGTACCGCGACGAGGCTGGCACCACCTCGGTCGCCGGCCTCGTCCAGGGCTTCGTGCGCAACGAGGGGGACGCCTGGCTCTTCACGCTCGACGCGGTCGGGCGCTACTTCGGACGGGTCCTCGCCCTGCCGGCGGAGCGGCTGGCTGGCGGCGCCGCGGCCGACACCGCGCTCGCGCTGGCCCGCAGCGAGGTCGACCCGTTCGCGCTCGAGATGATGGGGACCTACCTCGAGCAGGCGCGGCTGCTCGGCCGCCGCACCGCCGAGCTCCACCTGGCGCTCGCCTCGCGCCCGGAGCTGCCCGAGTTCGCACCGGAGCCGTTCAACCCGTTCTACCAGCGCTCGCTCTACCAGTCGATGCGCAACCTCAGCGAGCGGGTACTCGGCCAGCTCGCCTGCCCGCACGCCCACCAGCCCGCCGCGCTCCCCGCCGCAGCGCCCCGCCACGTGGCCGCCCGCGCCGATCTGCTCGGCCGTTTCCGCAGCTTGCTCGCCGAGCCCCTCTCCGCCCTGCGCACCCGGCACCACGGCGACCTCCACCTCGGGCAGGTGCTCTGGACCGGGCGCGACTTCGTGCTCTTCGACTTCGAGGGCGAGCCGGCGCGGCCGCTCTCGACCCGGCGTCTGAAGCTCTCGCCGCTGCGCGACGTGGCCGGGATGCTCCGCTCGTTCGACTACGCGGCGCACCACGGCCTCGCGGCGCTGGAGACGACCGGCGAGCTGCCGGCGGAGGGCACGGAGGCGTACCTGCCCTGGGCGGCGTTCTGGAGCCGCTGGGCCGGCTCGGCCTACCTGCGCTCCTATCTCCGCCACGCCTCGCCCGGCGGCTTCCTGCCGACCGAGACCGCCGAGACCGACGCGCTGCTCACCGTCTTCCTGCTCGAGAAGGCGGTCTACGAGCTCGGCTACGAGCTGGACAACCGGCCCGCCTGGCTGCACCTTCCGCTGCGCGGCCTGCTCGAGCTCGTCGGCGGGTGAGCGCGGGCCCGCTCGTCCGTGACGCGCTCCGCGCGCTCGGAATCGACCAGCTCCTGCTCGGCATCCACGACGCCGCCTTCCCCTCGCTCCCCGGGGAGGAGACCGGCCGCGGCAGCCCGTACACCGAGGGCGGCGGGCGGCTCCTCGCGCTCGCCGCGCAGCTCGGCTTCACCGGCCTCCAGCTCGGACCCCAGGGGGCGACCGGAGAGGGGAACCCGTCGCCGTACGACGGCACCCTCTTCTCGCGCAACCCGCTCTCGCTGGCGCTGGCTCCGCTCGTCGAGGAGGGACTCCTGTCCCCGGCGACGCTCGTCGAGATCGCGGCCGGCGCCGCCGCGCGTGGCACCGACCGCGCGGACCCCCGAGGCGCCGCCCGCGCCGCGGCCCGGGCGCTCGCCGAGGTGGACGCCGTGCGCCTCCGGCGCGGTCCGGGATCGCCGCTCGGCCGTCGCCTCGCCGCCTTCCGCGCCGCTGCCGCCGAGTGGCTCGAGCCCGACGCCCTCTGCGCCGCCCTCCAGGCGCGCCACGGCGAGGCCGACTGGCGCCGCTGGCGAGAGGGATCGAAGGATCATCCCGACCAGTTCCTCTACGCCCCGCCGCCCGGGGGCGAGGAGGAGGCCACCTGCCGCCGTGCCCGGCGGCTCGCGGAGGAGGAGGGCGCGAGCGCGCGCGACGCCCACGGCCAGCACCGCCACCACCAGCAACACCCCGCCTTCGTGGCACGCACCCACCCGCTCGGCCTCGTGCTCTACGCGGACCTCCAGGTCGGGATCTCGGAGGTCGACGCCTGGAGCCGCCGCGCGCTCTTCCTCCCGGGCTACCGGATGGGGGCGCCGCCGAGCCGCACGAATCCGGAGGGCCAGCCCTGGAACTACCCCGTCCTGGACCCGGAGCAGCTCGGCACCCTCGAGAGCCCGGGACCCTCCGCCCGCTTCTTCCGGCGGCGGCTGGCCAAGGCGTTCGCGGAGTTCGACGGCCTGCGCCTCGACCACCCGCACGGGCTCGTCTGCCCCTGGGTCTACCGAGCCGGGGAGCCCGATCCGCTGGCCGCGGTGCAGGGGGGCGCCCGCCTCTTCGACTCCCCCGACCTCCCGGATCACCCCGGGCTCGCCCGCTTCGCGATCGCGCGGCCGGAGCAGCTCGATCGTTCCCGCCCGCGGTACGACGACGCCTGGGTGCGCGACCTCGACCCGGAGCAGGAGGCGCGCTATGCCCTCCTCTTCGACCTGCTGCTCGCCGAGGCCCGCGCCGCCGGCCGCACCCTGCCGCTCGCCTGCGAGGTGCTGAGCACGCTGCCGCTGCCGCTCGCCCGCGTGCTCGCCCGCCACCGCCTCGGCCGCTTCCGGGTCAGCCAGAAGGCCGATCTCGACCGCCCCGAGGACGTCTACCGGGGAGAGAACGCCGCCCCCGAGGACTGGATCATGGTCGGCACCCACGACACGCCGCCGCTCCGGCAGGTCGCGGAGCGGTGGACCGATTCCGACCGCCGCCGGCAGGCCGACTACCTCGCGACGCGCCTGATCCCGGAGGCGGCCGAGAGGGACAATTGGGCGGCCCGCACCGCCGCCGACCTACCCTCTCTGGTCGAGGCGAAGCTCGCCGAGCTCTTCGCCGGCCCGGCGCGGCACGTGATCGTCTACTTCACCGATCTGTTCGGCGAGACCGAGAGCTACAACGTCCCCGGCACCGTGAGCGACGCGAACTGGAGCCTGCGGCTGCCCTCGGACGTCGAGGATCACTACCGCGCGCGGCTCGCCAGCCGCCGCGCCGCCGACCTGCCGCGTCTCCTCGCGCTCGCCTGCCGTGCCCGCGGCGCGGCATTCGCCCGCACCCACCCCGGCCTCGCCGAACGGCTCGACGAGGCCGCGGGCGGGCCCCCTCAGTAGCCCTCGCCCTCCGCCGCCGCCCGGGCCTTGCCCCGGTGGAGGCGGAAGAGGATCGTGAAGTAGACGATCGCCAGCACGAAGCCGAACGGCCACCAGAAGAGGCCGTAGCGCAGCGCCTTCGGCGCCGAGGCCGCGTTGTGGGCGGTGAGCGAGTGGGCCGGGTCGATCGTCGAGGCGAGCCAGGTCGGGAAGACCGAGGCCGCGGTCGCCGCCAGGAGCCCGAGCAGGAACGCCGCCGAGCCGAGGAAGGCGAGGAGGTCGCGGCCCTGCCGGCGCGCGACGAAGCTCACCGCGAGGCCGGCGAGGAAGAGCAGCGTGCAGACGAGCGCCAGCGGCCGCGCGAGCGCGCCGCGGAGAACGTCCGGTGCGACCGCCAGCGTGGCCAACGACGAGAGGAGCCAGAGCGCCACCGTGGCCGGGAAGAGCCAGGCGGCAGCGGCGCGGCTGCGCGCCGCGACCGGGCCGTCGGTCTTCCAGACCAGGAAGAGGGCGCCGTGGTGGGCGATCGCGACGAGCGCCGTCACCCCGGCGAGGACGGTGTACCAGTCGAGGATCCCGAGCGCACCGGAGGGGGAGAAGGAGTCGAAGAGCGGCAGCGCGAACCAGCCGTCGGCGCCGAGCGGCACGCCGCGCACCACGTTGCCGAGCGCGGCGCCGAGCAGCACCGGCGCCAGCACCGAGGCGAGGGCGAAGGTGCCGTCCCAGAAGGTCCGCCACATCTCGTCCCGGACGTGCGACCGGAACTCGATCGCGATGCCGCGCAGGATCAGGACCCAGATGAGCAGGAAGATGGCGAGGTAGAAGCCCGAGAGGCCCGACGCGAGGACCTTCGGGAAGGCGAGGAAGAGCACCCCGCCGGCGGCCAGCAGCCAGACCTCGTTGCCGTCCCAGAACGGGCCGATGGCGGCCAGCACCTGGCGCCGCTCGCCGTCGCTCCTCGCCACCCCGAGATGCAGCGCGCCGGCCCCGAAGTCGAAGCCGTCCATCACCACGTAGATGGCCACCATCCCCGCCGCGAGCGCGAACCAGAGAGCTTCCATCTCAGTCACCTCCCTGGCCGGCCGCGCCGTGGGCGGGCGCGCCGAGCGGGCGGGGTCCATGGGCGACCTCGTGCAGCACGAGCCAGACGTAGAGCAGCCCGAGCACGAGATAGAGGCCGGCGAAGCCGAGGATCGTGAAGAGAGCCGAGCCGCCGTGCACGGTGGGCGAGCCCCCCTCGGCGGTGCGCATCAGGCCGTAGACCAGCCAGGGCTGGCGCCCGAGCTCGGCGGTCATCCAGCCGGCGGTGTTGGCGATGAACGGGAAGGGGAAGGCGAGCGCCAGGATCCAGAGCATCCAGCGGCTCGAGGCCAACTTCTGCCGCCAGAGGAGCAGCGTCGCCAGGCCCGCGACGGCGATGAAGATCGTCCCCAGACCGACCATGATGTGGAAGGCGTAGTAGAGCAGCTCGATGTTGTCCGGCCAGTCGGACTCCGGGAACTCGGCAAGGCCGCGCACGTTGGCGGAGAAGTCGCCGTAGGCGATGTAGGAGAGGATCGAGGGCAGGAGGATCGGGTTGTCCAACCTCCGCTCGGCGACGTTCGGCTGGCCGATCATCGCCAGCGGCGCGTTCGGGCCGCTCTCGAAACGCCCCTCCATCGCCGCGAGCGCCACCGGCTGGTGCTCGGCGACCATCCGCCCCTGGTGGTGCCCGGTGGGCATCGCCACCAGGATCGAGGCGGCGAGCGCCGCGATGACGCCCGTCGCGAGCGAGACCCGCGCCGGCTCGGGGTGTTCGCCGCGCAGGGTCCAGTAGGCGCCGACCGCGGCCATGGCGAAGGAGCCGGTGGCCACCGCTCCCATCATCGTGTGCAGGTACTGCGCGATCGCCCACGGGTTGAAGAGGAAGGCCGCGAGGCTCACCACCGTGAAGACCCCGTCGGGACCGATCTCGTGGCCCACCGGGTGCTGCATGAAGGCGTTGGTGGTGACGATGAAGTACCCCGAGAGCCAGCTGCCGACGAAGAGCGCCACCGCCGCGAGGAAGTGCTTGCGGGGCCCCAGCTTCCGCTCCCCCCAGATCAGCAGCGCGAGGAAGCTCGACTCCAGGAAGAAGGCGAAGATCCCCTCCATCGCCAGCGTCTGGCCGATGACGCCGCCGGTCCGGGCCGAGAACTGGGCCCAGTTGGTGCCGAACTGGAACTCCATCGGGATCCCCGTGACCACGCCCATGGCGAAGGAGAGGCCGAAGATCCGGATCCAGAAGCGCGCGGCGTCGTTCCATTTCGCCTCGCCGGTGCGCAGGCCGATGCCCTTGAGGACCACGATGAGGAGCGCCAGCCCCATCGTCAGCTGCGGGAAGAGGTAGTGGTACGTGATCGTGAAGCCGAACTGCAGGCGGTGCCAGAACAGGGGGTCGTCCAAGCTCACCTCCAGGCGCTCCGGTGCGCCGGACCGTCGTCGGCCCGGCGCGCGGCGGACGCTCTACCACCGACCCTACCCCCCGCGTCGCCGCACCACCCCACCCGAAACGGCAGGGGATATCCTCCGACGGTCGGAGCCTTGTGCCGTCCGCCTCCGGAGGAGCCTCTCATGCCGCAGCGCGAACCCCAGACTTACGCCAATCACGGCCGGATCGTCCCGCTCTTCCACGGCGGGGTATTCGGCGTCCTCGTCATCCAGCTCGTCTGGTCGGCCTACCGCCTCGTCCGGGCCCCCGGCGGCGAGACGGTGCTCGGGCTCCTCCTGGCGCTGGCGCTGCTCGGGCTCTTCTACTACGCGCGCCGGTTCGCTCTGACGGTGCAGGACCGGGTGATCCGGCTCGAGATGCGCCTGCGCTGCGAGCGCCTCCTCCCGCCCGAGCTCGCCGAGCGCGCCGCGGCACTGCCCGTGGCCCAGCTCGTCGCCCTGCGCTTCGCCGGCGACGGCGAGCTCGAGGCGCTGGTGCGGGACGTCGTCGAGGGCCGCCTCGTCGCCCCGGACCTCATCAAGCGCCAGATCCGCGACTGGCAGGGCGACCACCTGCGGGTCTGAGCCGCTCCCCGGTCCGGCCGCGGGGCCCGGCCTTCCGCGCCCGGTGAGATAGCCCACCCGTCCGGGGGGCGCGGCTTCCCGGGGATTCGCTCACGATTGGGCGAATTCGCGCCCGTCGCGGCCACTCCGACGTTCCGGACTGGACGCGCGGGCTGGAAGGGAGCGCATGAGCGCTGCGGCGCCGGGCCCTGCGCCCCGCCCGAAAATCGGACTCGTCTCATCGGGTGACGCCCGGCTCGGCGGGCCCGTCCCCGCCGCGACTTCCAGTCGCGTCCGCCCGCGACGAGCGTACCTGGCTCCCTCCGATCCGATCCTCCGCCCACCGGCCCCCTCCCCTCGCGAGGGGGGCCGGACCCGAACCGCCCCCCTCTCCACCCCGACCGGCCCGGCCGGGGGCGCGCCGGCGCGCGCTCCGGGGAACGCACCGAAACAGGATGGGTGACCGATGAACGACGTCGTGCGCTTCGATGACCGCACCCCGCGCCTCTTCTTCCTGGCCGCCGTGGTGTGGGCCGTGGTCGGCATGCTCGTGGGCCTCCTGATCGCGGCGATGCTCTTCCTGCCGGGGTTGAACCTGGCGCCGTACCTCACCTTCGGGCGACTGCGGCCGCTGCACACGAACGCG
>JAHDVN010000062.1:0-4385 GCA_023384635.1 Thermoanaerobaculia bacterium | reverse complement strand
CCACTCGATGCAGCGGCTCCTGAAGGCGCGGCTCTTCAGCGACGCGCTCTCGAAGATCCACTTCTGGGGCTGGCAGCTGCTCATCGTCGCCGCGGCGCTCGCGCTCGTCACCGGCCACACCCAGGCCAAGGAGTACGCGGAGCTGCCCTGGATCCTGGACATCGTGATCGCCGTGCTGTGGGTGATCTTCGCCGTCAACTTCTTCGGCACCATCGCGATCCGGCGCGAGAAGCACCTCTACGTCGCGATCTGGTTCTACATCGCGACCATCGTCGCGGTGGCCATCCTGCACATCGGCAACAGCATGGCGATGCCCTACTCCTGGCTCGGCAGCTACTCGGCGTACGCCGGGGTCAAGGACGCGCTCATGCAGTGGTGGTACGGGCACAACGCGGTAGCCTTCTTCCTCACCACCCCCTACCTCGGTCTCATGTACTACTACCTGCCGAAGGCGGCGGAGCGGCCGGTGTTCAGCTACCGGCTCTCGATCATGCACTTCTGGTCGCTGGTCTTCATCTACATCTGGGCCGGCCCGCACCACCTCCACTACTCGGCGCTGCCGGAGTGGGCGTCGACGCTCGGGATGCTCTTCTCGCTGATCCTCTGGATGCCGTCCTGGGGCGGCATGGTCAACGGGCTCCTCACCCTGCGCGGCGCCTGGCACAAGCTGCGCGAGGACCCGATCCTGAAGTTCATGGTGGTGGCCGTCACCTACTACGGCATGTCGACCTTCGAGGGACCGATGATGTCGATCAAGTCGGTGAACGCGGTCTCGCACTTCACCGACTGGACGATCGGGCACGTGCACGCCGGGGCCCTCGGCTGGAACGCCTTCCTCTCGTTCGGCATCCTCTACTGGGCGGTGCCGCGGCTCTGGAAGACGCAGCTCTACTCCGCGCGGCTCGCCACCGTCCACTTCTGGATCTCGACCATCGGCCTCATCCTCTACCAGGTCTCGATGTGGGTGGCCGGTATCACGCAGTGGGCGATGTGGCGCGCCTTCGAGCCGGACGGCCGCCTCGTCTATCCCGACTTCATCGAGACCGTGATCCGCATCGTGCCGCTCTACTGGGTCCGCCTGCTCGCCGCGGTGCTCTTCTTCGGCGGCCTGTTCTTCATGGTCTGGAACCTCTACAAGACGATCCGCAGCGCGCCCGCGAACTTCGCCGAGGAGCCCGAGGTCAAGGCGCCGCCGCTGGTCAGGGACCTCTCGGCGCCCGGCGCCGTGACCCCGCCGGATACCTACGACCACGCCCTCTACCGCCTCCAGCACTCGCTCCGGCACGGCTTCCACCGCGTGCTCGAGGGGCGCACCATCACCTTCACGGTGCTGGTCGTGCTGGCCCTGGCCGTCGGCTCGCTCGTCGAGGCGGTGCCGATGTTCCTCGACAAGGACAACGTCAAGGAGATCGCGAGCGTGAAGCCGTACACGCCGCTCGAGGTGGCGGGACGCGACATCTACATCCGCGAGGGCTGCTACAACTGCCACTCGCAGATGGTGCGGCCGTTCCGCTACGAGACCGAGCGCTACGGCGAGTACTCGAAGGCCGGCGAGTTCGTCTACGACCACCCGTTCCAGTGGGGCTCGAAGCGGACGGGGCCCGACCTCCACCGCGTCGGCGGCAAGTACCCGTCGCTCTGGCACGTCCGCCACATGGCGCGCCCCGACTCGACGACCCCCGGCTCGGTGATGCCGCGCTACCCGCACCTGCTCACCGACCGCTTCGACACCGCCTCCGTGCCCGCCAAGATGCGGGCGCTGCGCGCCGTCGGCACCCCCTACACGGACGGCGAGATCGAGACTGCCGCGGCGGCGATCGCGGCCCAGGCGGCGGCGATCGCGGCCGAGATCGAGTCGCAGCAGGGCCCGCCGGGGCTCGCCGACAGGGAGATCACCGCGCTCACCGCCTACCTGCAGCGGCTGGGCACCGACATCCGCTGGAAGCGGCCGGCGCCGGCGCTGCCCCTCGCCGCCGCCCCGCTCGCGCCGGCGGCCCCGGCGGCGAGGTAGCCGTGCTGCGGGAGCTCGTCGCCGAGACCGGCGCCGGCGCCTGGGCGGCCGGCTCGCTGCTGTTCTTCCTCGCCGTCTGGGTGGGGATCGCGGTGTGGACGCTCCGCGCCCGCGCCGAGGAGATGGAGGCCCGGGCCCGCCTCGCGCTCGAGGGGGAGGGCACGGGCCGGAGCGAAGCCCCGCCGCGCGGGGCCACAGAGGCCTGACGAGAGGGAGCCATGGCCGAATACGAAGACAAGGTCCTTCACGAGCTCGACGGCATCCAGGAGTTCGACAACCCGATGCCCGGCTGGCTGATGGCCATCTGGTGGGGCTCGATCCTCTTCTCGGCGGCCTACCTGGTCTTCTACGCCCTCGCCTTCGGGGAGGGGTCGATGGAGGCCGAGTACCGCGCGCAGACGGAGAGGGCGCTCACCGGTGTCCAGGCGCACTACGACGCCAACCCGCTGGTGCCCCCGGCGCCCGCCGAGCTCCTCGCCGGGGCGGCGGATCCGCTGGTGCTCGACCTCGGCGCGGCGCGCTTCGCCCGCTCCTGCGCCTCCTGCCACGGCGAGCTGGCGCAGGGCCTGATCGGGCCCAACCTGACCGACGACCGGTGGATCCACGGCGGCTCGGTGGAGCAGATCTTCCAGTCGATCGCCAAGGGCTGGCCGGAGAAGGGGATGCCGCCCTGGGGCCGGGCCGTGCCGCCGGCCGAGCTCTCGGCCCTCGTCTCCTACGTGCGCAGCCTCCAGGGCTCGAGCCCGCCCGGAGCGCGCCCGCCGGAAGGGGAGCCGTTCGCCGCCGAGCCGATGCCGGGAGCCTGAGTTGGAGCCGCCCGCCGTCCAGAGGGAGCCGGCCGTCCCGGCCGCCACGCCGGGGCCCGAGCGCGTCTTCCAGATCGCGCCCGAGGAGGACCTCCTCTACTCGCTCTCCGCCGACGGCACGCGGAAGTTCATCCACCCCACGGTGCGCCAGGGGCGCTACTGGAAGATCCGGCGGGCGCTCGCCTACGCCCTCTTCCTCCTCTTCTTCTCGCTGCCGCTGATTCCGATCGGCGGCCACGCGGCGGTGCAGATCGACCTCGCGACGCGCCGCGTCCACCTCTTCGGCACCATCTTCCACCCCACCGACAACCTGCTGCTGGTCGCCTTCGGCCTCGGCATCGTGGTCACCGTCTTCTTCGTCGGCTCGACCTTCGGCCGCATGTGGTGCGGCTACACCTGCCCCCAGACCGTCTACCTGGAGTTCCTCTTCCGGCCCATCGAGACGCTCCTCGAAGGCGCGCCGGCCCGGCAGCGCAAGCTCAACGCCGCCCCCTGGAGCGGCCGCAAGCTGGCGATCAAGGCCGCGAAGTGGTCGCTCTGGGCGGTGGTGGCGGCGCTCATGGCCGGCACCTTCGTCGCCTACTTCACCGGCTGGGGGCCGCTGCTCGCCGGCCTCGCGACCGATCCGGGAGCCTGGACGGGGGCGATCTTCACCCTCTGCCTGCTGACCGCCCTCATCCTCTTCGACTTCGGCTGGTTCCGGGACCAGATGTGCACCATCGCCTGCCCGTACGGCCGGCTGCAGAACGTGATCGCCGACCAGGACACGATCCTGGTGGCGTACGACGAGCGGCGCGGCGACCCGAAGGTGAAGGTGAAGGACCGGGTACCGGACATCGTCGCCGGCGACTGCATCGACTGCCGCTGCTGCGTCGCCTCCTGCCCGACCGGGACCGACATCCGGCGCGGCCTGCAGCCGGAGTGCATCGGCACCGCGCAGTGCATCGACGCCTGCGACGTGGTGATGCTCGGCCAGGGCAAGCCGATCGGCCTCATCAAGTACACCTCGGAGCGGGAGCAGAAGGGGGGCCGGCGCCGCGTCTGGCGGACGCGGAACCTGATCTACCTCGCGATCCTGACCGTGGCCTGGGGGACCTTCGCCGGGCTCCTCCTCACCCGCGGCGAGGCGCTGGTCGAGATCGTGCGCGGCGGGCGCGAGCCGTACCGGATGCTGCCCACCGGCGAGGTCGCCAACCAGCAGCGGGTGCGGATCACGAACCAGCTCCCCGAGACGCAGCGCTTCACCCTCGAGGTCGTGAGCCCCGAGGGCGCGCGCCTCGTGGTGAGCGACTCGCCGGTCACCGTCGAGCCCGCCGAGCACGTGGCGGTCAACGCGGTCACCACCGTGCCGCCCGGGCTCTTCGTCGACGGGCAGCTCGAGGTCCGCTACCGCGTCACCTCGGACCGGGGTTTCGAGAAGGAGCTGGAGTTCGTCCTCCTCGGCCCGTTCACCCTCCCCGGAGGCGCCCCGTGAGGATCGGCCGTCTGCTATCCGAGTACCGCTGGCCGCTCTACCTCGGCGGCCTGCTCATGATGTCGATCGTCGCCTGCGGCGTGCTCGTCTGGGT
>JAHDVN010000530.1 GCA_023384635.1 Thermoanaerobaculia bacterium | reverse complement strand
CACGGCCGTCTTCACGAACCGCGGCGCCGAGCTCCGCTCGCTGCGGCTGAAGTCCGACCTCGAGGGCCTGGCCGAGGGGATCGAGCTCGTCCAGGGCCGCGACGACGGGCCGTTTCCGTTCGCCTTCGCCACCGCCGGTGGCGGGTCGTCGCCGCTCGCCGCGCAGCTCTTCGCGGCGGAGGAGAGCGCCGGCCCGGACGGCGAGCGGCGCCTGGTCTTCCGCTACCGCGGCGCCGAAGGGGAGGGCGAGAAGCGCTTCCGCTTCCGCGCCGACGGTCTGATCGCGGTCGAGGCCGAGGCGCGGGGGCTCGCCGACGGCTGGAGCCTGGTGCTCGGCCCGGGGCTGCGCCAGCTCCCGCGCGAACGGCTCGAGTCGCGCTTCGAGCGCCGGGCCGGGGCCTGGAGCGCCGGCGGCGAGCTGGGGACCCTGGCGCCGGCCGACGCGGCGGCCGCCAAGGAGATTCCGGGCACGGGCCTGGCGTGGGTCGGCCTCGAGGACAGCTACTTCCTGGTCGCCGCCATGCCCGCCTCGCCGCTGCGCGCCGCGGTCTTCGACCCGGTGCTGCTCGGCCCCGGCTCGGCCGAGGGGCGCTGGCGGGCGGTTCCGGCACCGCCCAAGCCGACCGGCGAGCAGGAGGAGTGGCCGCGCGACCTGCGGCTCCGCCTCCTGCCCGAGGGCAACAGCCTCGCGCTCGTCAGCTACTGGGGGGCGAAGGAGTACAACCGGCTGGTCGACCTGCCCTACGGGCTCGAGAAGTCGGTGCGCTGGGGGATGTTCGGCTTCCTCGCGCGCCCGCTCCTCTGGGGCCTGCACTGGCTGCACGACAGCGTCGTGGCCAACTGGGGCTGGGCGATCGTGCTGATGACCATCGTGCTCAAGATCATGCTGCTGCCGCTCACGCTGACGGCCTACTCGTCGATGCAGAAGATGCAGCGGCTCAACCCGAAGATCCAGGCGATCCGCGAGCGCTACCGGCCGAAGCTGCGCGACAAGCAGGGGAAGATGAACGCCGAGGCGCAGCGCCAGATGAACGAGGAGGTGATGGCGCTCTACAAGGCCGAGGGGGTCAACCCGGCCGGCGGCTGCCTGCCGATCCTGCTCCAGATTCCGGTCTTCTTCGCCTTCTACAGCCTCCTCTCGGCCTCGGTCGAGCTCTGGCACGCCCCCTGGATCGGCTGGATCCGCGACCTCTCCGCGAAGGATCCGTACTACGTGCTGCCGATCCTCATGGGGGTCACGCAGGTGATCCAGCAGAAGATGACGCCGGCGGCGGCGGACCCGATCCAGCGCCGCATGTTCCAGCTCTTCCCGGTCATCTTCACGGTCTTCTCGCTCGGCTTCCCGAGCGGCCTGGTGCTCTACTGGCTGGTGAACAACATCCTCACGATCATCCAGCAGGCGATCCAGAACGCGGTGCGGCCCCCCGTGGTCCCCGAGGCGGCCAAGCGCGGAGGAAGGTCATGAGCGACAACGCACGCCGGTTCTTCTCCGGGGCCACCCTGGCGCAGGCCCTCATGTCGGCGGCCCGCCATCACCACATCGCCCCCGAGGAGGTCGCCTTCCGGGAGCGCGACCGCAAGCACGGCTTCACCCACCGCCTGCGCGGGGTGGTGATCGAGGTCGACCCGGCGGCGCCCCGCCGCCCGGCGCCGGCCGCCGCCACCCCGGCCGCACCGGCGCCGCGCCCGGATGCCCCCCGGGCCAGTGGGCCGCCGCCGCCCCGCCCGACCGCGGTGGGCGGCGGGCGCGCCCCCCGCCGCCAGGAGCGGCCGGAG
>JAHDVN010000529.1:1502-1777 GCA_023384635.1 Thermoanaerobaculia bacterium | reverse complement strand
TGAAGACCTCGGCGACGTCCGTGCGGTCGAAGAGCTTGCCGTTGGCGAGCGAGTTGAGGCCGCAGCCGCCTGCCAGGGCGAGGTTCCGCGAGCCGGTGAGCTCGATCGCCCGGCGCACGAGGGCGAAGAAGCGCTCCTCGTACACCCGCTGCATCGAAGCTGCGAGGTCGCGGTGGCGCTGGCCCACTTCCTCTCTCGGGTCGCGCGGCGGACCCAGCAGCTCGGCCAGCCTCGGCGTGAAGAGCGCCCCCTGGTGCGGCACGCCATCCTCGCCC